>NZ_JAUBTK010000068.1:0-42327 GCF_036702455.1 Microcoleus sp. D2_18a_D3 | reverse complement strand
GTTTGGGTGAAAATTGTAATAAGCGCACTTTTTTCAGTATAACCGATAATTCATCAACTTATTTATTTTTCATTCCTTAGATTTTAGATTGAAGAATTGGGAATTGCATTACATTTTAGATTTTAGATTTTAGATTTTAGATTCAAGAAGTGGGGATTGCATTAGATTGAAGAATTGAAGAATTGAAGAATTGAAGAATTGAAGAATTGGGGATGGGGAATTGCATTAGATTGAAGAATTGAAGAATTGAAGAATTGAAGAATTGAAGAATTGAGGATTGGGAATTGCATTTGATGTTAGATTGAATAATTGGGGATTTGGGATTTGTAATTTGGGGTTTTTAGCTTTATTCTTTAATAAGACTCAGTAATTAATTATCTGAATTTCTTCAATTAAATTCAGAAGGATACAGAAGCCTAAAATATTATATCTAAATATATAAGCACAAACAAAACCATAGTATTTTGTCGGGGCTAGTTCCTGTAAATATCTACGGTTAGGTGTGGATCTCAGAGATTGGGGCTAATACTTTAGATGCAGAAAGTATATCTACTTACCAGCAATCGTTATAAATTACACCAAGTCTCCCGAACAAGGCTACAAGGCGCAGACATATTCAGTACAAGTATATCTATATTGCCACTGCCTTTACAAATAAAAATGGCTATAGTTATACTTACTGATTTTGGCAATTTTCGGGGTATTGAATCCGGCTCAATTGCCGCTCAATACCCTGTTGCTGCTAAATGCAAAGCGCGTTATAGCGAGTGGAGATCGGAGGAATTATGATGAACCTAAATTTAGATACTCTTTTCTCATCGCTGATGAACCCGGCCCTGAATGAGTTTCAGGCTTGGGCTTTGCAAAACCCGGAAGAAAGTCTCAGCAAAACGATGCTACCGGCGATCGCCCTGATTGAAGGTTTGATTGCCAACGAACCCACCTATTTGCAAGTAAAACGGCAGGCTTTCGGAGCCAATTTTTGCTGCGCGGGGCAAGTCGTGATGTCCGAGTTTGCAACGCTGGAAAAAGCACTCACATCGCCCCAGGCGCGCGGATGGCGGCTGGGTACTATTGTACTCGATCCCGATCGCGCGCCCAACCAAGATGTCGGCGGTAGGAACCTTTTCCTGCTGTCTTTGTCCGATACCTGCACTACGTCATCTTTGGGATCAACCCAGACGACGAGGAGTCGATCGAACTCCTCACCGATTTACATTACACCCGCCAAAGCCCGGTGTACTACTTCGCCGTCATCGGCAGCCTTTTGCAAAGCCTGAACCTGTTTGGACATGGAGATTTATCGGATCTAATCGAGCGCGCTGCGACTATCTATGAGAATTCCCCAGCTTTAGCCGACTTCCAAGAGGAGAGCTCGGAAAACAACGGCATGACTAAGCGGGAATTGGCGAAGCTGATGACATCGATTATGGGGATAGCGGGACTGCAAGGCCCCCTGCACCTAGGCTACACGGCAATGGGATATCAGCCTCTCCCCGCCTATAAAGGACAGCAGACGGCCGAAATTAACCCGACTGATTTTTGGGCTCAGCTCGATTTGGACGATCGCCAGTCGATCGAGCTGTTCCTCCTGGAATGCGCCCGCCTCTGGGCCCCCGTCAGCGCCACGCACCGAGTCGCGACAGAGCCTTTCACCGCAACGGTAGCGGGCAAAGAGCGCACTTTCCCTGCCGGAACCAAGGTACTGATACCGCTCAGTTTGGGGCTGCTAGACGAGGGTTTCTGGGGCTCGACGGTATACGAATTCAACGCTAAGCGGGAGAATCTGTGCCCTTTTCATATGGGTTTTCATTCGGTGGGCGATCGGAGTGCGGGACGGATTTGCCCCGGTAAAGACATCGCACTCAAGATGCTCGTGGATGTCGTCAGTACGGTAGGCAAAGTGCGGCGTGCCTCTGAGCCTAACTTGGGGCGGTAATCAATCCAAAAGCTCGCATCAGACAGCGGTTGAAACTGAGATATTACACAATTCTCAAGAACAGGCAAGATGCCTGTTCCACAAAGAATTAATTGCTTGTGGGGTGGGCATCCTGCCCGCACATAAAAGCCTTATTGAGAATGGTGCAAGATGTGAGTTGAAACCGCACGCCACACAAACTATTGAGCGATCGACTAAGAAATCAAGGGGGTATCTAATAGGAAACCCAAACACAAATACCAGGATAAATAATACCATGTTAATCGAACAAAAGCAACTAAAAGACATCGCAAATTGGATGAAAGTAGAACATCCAGCGGAGTTACCTGAAGTCCTGCAAGGTATCTTTTTTATGGACGGGAATGTTTTACCAGACGATTGTCTGACGATGTACAGTTCAGACTGGAATGCTGACCAACTGACGTTATTGCTGCGCGTTTTTGACCAGGAATTTCAAAGGTGGTACCCGCCACGTGATTTATCCGTGGAATCAATCCAAAATCGAAAATCAAAAATCCTCAAGCCCCCGCATTTATCCGTGGGCTCAATCTAAAATCTAAAATCTAAAATCTAAAATCTAAAATCGATTGACCCTGTTATCTGGACATTTCATTCATCAATGGCGGGACGGATGTTACTTTATTTAGTCAAATTTTCTCGGATGACTTACTTGTTCCGATTCTCGGATGCAACTTTGCAGCACGGACACATTACGCCGATAGTGTTTGGATGGTGTGTGCCGCAGTGGCTGGTAGATTTTTTGATCGATCGAGATCCGAACACTCCGAATGGAGATATCTGGCATCGCACAAACTCGTTTTTCGGCAGACCTGCTGAGAGCGGATATATACTCCGCAGGATTGTAGACAAAGATGGCAACTACACATCAGCTTTTCCCGATATGCTGTCTAAAGTTGAGAGTGATTGTTTAATCATGGCCAAAGAGTGAAACTATTTAGGAAAACTACAAAACCCGCTTAATTAGGCGGGTTTTGTCGATCGAAGTGGCGGGGTTTGAACCGACGACCTCTACGATGCTAAGTTTGATGTGATATCGTTTCCGGTTGCATCGGAATCATAAAATGGAGTCAACAATTAACACTCAACCATTCAGTTTTTCGACCCCGAGTCATATCAACTGCGGTAGCATGGGAATTAATATTACCCACAGGTTGGACACGGCGCCGTGCAACCGAAAACGATATTACTTCTGGCTCATCAGAGTTTATTTGCCATGATTATACAGCTTATTCCAGGTTCATAAAGTAGTAGGGAAAAGGCAATGCCTTTTCCCTACGGGGATTCATGGATCAGGGGTGTACTTCACAAACAACGTGGAATCTGCTGTAAGATGTTTGGTTTCACCCTTTTTTGGTTCGCCAACCGTCTCTTCATTCATCGTCCCTACAATATTCTTACCTAATTAATTAGCTCGAGCGCACTAGAGTAGTGCAAAATCTGTGGTAGTAATCACGCTTGCAGGCACATTGTTGAGAGTTGCCAAAAGTTGCCCGGAACCAGTAACTCGGATGAGAGTTGAACTATTCTCGGCAACAATGCTCAGTTGGGAGAAATCCAGACCACCCATTAAGCCGATCGAATCGAGACCGTATTGAAAGTCTAAAATAGTCTCGCTGCCGAGGTCAATACCCAACATAAATCGATCGTTCCCGGTACCTCCAATCAGAGTATCATTCCCCTGATCTCCAAACAGCCAATCATCCCCAGCACTGCCAAGCAAACTGTCCTCATCCTTACCGCCGTAAAGAGTATCGTTCCCAGTATCCCCGTTGACAGTATCCTGACCTTCATTGCCAAACAACAAATCGTTGCCCAAACCGCCGCATATTTGGTCTTTTCCGCCAGTAGAACCAATGGGGAGGGGGCTACCAATATCCCCGTACACTGTATCTTCCCCCTCGCCGCCACAGATAGTATCACTGCCTTCATCGCCAAACAGCAGGTTGCTGCCCAATTCGCCGACAACTAAGTCATCGCCCTTGCCGGCACGCACTGTATCATTACCATCACCACCTGCGATCGTATCTTGATTGTTCTGCCCGCTGAGGAAGTCATCGCCCGCCAAACCGAACACCAAATCATTGCCAGTCAAATCCGGCTCCAAGGGGTTAATAGTTCCCCCGTAGATAGTATCGTTACCCTGGTCGCCAATTAAAGTATCGCTTTCTTGGTCGCCGAAAATAATGTCGTCATCTTTGCCGCCGTAAACCACATCGTCGTTCTTGCCCGCAAAGATTAAATCCTCTCCAGCAACCCCATTTAGGTAATCATTACCCTCATTGCCAAACACCAAGTCCCTGTCTATATCTGGGCCAACCGGGAAAGCACTGTTAAGTCCGCCGTAAATATTATCATTGCCTCGCAACCCTGCCAACAAATCATCGCCGTCAAAACCATTTATTTCGTCACCGTTATTAGTGGCGAGAATAGTGTCGTTACCGTTAGTACCGTTGCGGGTATTAGTGACAGAATTTGGACCGCGAATACTGCTAAGGCTGGGTAAAACAATTTGCGAACAAATGCAGTCAACATCTTGTCCTTCTTGCGGTGGTGGTGGTGTTGGTGTTGGTTGGACTTGGGCGAAGAAATTGCCAAAGTTAATATTGCTAACATTAGTGCCGCTGACAGCAATAATATCAGCAGGATTGGCAGTAGTTTGCGTCCATCCAGGTTGATTGACTTCCCGAAGTCGATAAGTTCCTGGGCCTAAATTAGCGAAACTGTAGCCGCCCAAACTATCAGTTGAAGTGTTAACTTCTCCAGCATCTAAAGAGTCATTGCTGTTAGCGTCAAGGAAGATTTGCCAGTTGGGTAATAGCGGTTCTTGAGCATCCAAAACCCCATTATTATTGAGGTCATTAAACTTGCTGCCGGAGATGCTAATATTTTGGAAATTGCCGAAATTAATTCCACTACGACTTTCGCCACTGCCCAGATTAACCGGCGCCGGATTAGCTGTAGTTTGCGTCCAGCCAGTCTGCTGCACCTCCCGCACATTGTAGGTGCCGGGATTGAGGTTATTGAAGCTGTAATTACCAGAATTGTCAGTGGTAACAGTAGTTTCGCCCGAATCTAAAGAGTTGTTCCCGTTAGCATCGAGGAAAATTTGCCATCCCGAAAGACCAGTTTCCTCCGCATCCTGAGTACCGTTGCCGTTGCCGTCGTTGAATTTAAGACCGCTGATGCTGCCTTGCTGGACCGGAGTCGGAGGCAGAGGCGGAGGCGGTGTCGGAGTTGGTGTCGGAGTCGGAGTCGGCGTTGGTGTTGGCGGGACTGGTTGGTTGCCGAAATTGGCAGTGGAAGTTTGACCTGGATCTAAGGGAACGGTTCGGGGGTTAGGGGTGGTTGCCGTAAAACCTGTCGGCACCACTTCCCGGACGTTGTAGGTGCCTGTTTGCAGGTTGGGGAAGCTGTAGCTGCCATCGGTACCGGTAGTAACTTGGGTTTCTCCGGTGTCTGAAGTGCCGTTGTTGTTAGTGTCAAGGAAAATCGTGACACCAGGGATGCCAATGTCTCCGGTATCTTGAGTGCCGTTACCGTTGGTGTCGTTGAATTTAATGCCAGTTATGGTGCCCGTCTGGAGGCTATTGCCGAAATTCACCGGAGCAGGAGTAGTTTGACCTGCTGTCAGAGTCACTGAAACCGGATTGGGAGTAGTCGGTTCGCTGTTTGGCGGCACGACTTCCCGGACGTTGTAAGTGCCTGCGGGCAGGTTGCCGAAAGTGAAACTGCCGTCAGCGGCGGTAGTTGCGGAAGTTTCGCCGGCACCGAGGATGCCGTCACCGTTTGTGTCGAGGAAAACTGTAACTCCGGGAACGCCAAGTTCTCCGGCAGCTTGAGTGCCGTTGCCGTCAATGTCGTTAAATTTGATGCCAGTGATGCTGCCTAGTACGGTGGGTATGGTTTGGTTGCCGAAATTCACCGTAGCAGGAGTAGTTTGACCTGCTGTCAGAATCACTGGGGGCGGGTTTTGAGTAGTTTGCCGACTGCCAACTGGCACAACTTCCCGAACGTTGTAAGTGCCCGCAGGCAAGTTGCCGAAAGTGAAACTGCCGTCAGCGGCGGTAGTTGCGGAAGTTTCACCGGCACTGAGGATGTTGTCACCGTTAGTGTCGAGAAAAACACTCACTCCGGCGACGCCTAGTTCTCCGGCGGTTTGAGTGCCGTTGCCGTCAATGTCGTTAAATTTGATGCCGGTGATGGTACTCAGCGGTACGGGTATGGTTTGGTTGCCGAAATTCACCGTAGCAGGAGTAGTTTGACCTGCTGTCAGAATCACTGGGGGCGGGTTTTGAGTAGTTTGCCGACTGCCAACTGGCACAACTTCCCGAACGTTGTAAGTGCCCGCAGGCAAGTTGGCGAAAGTGAAACTGCCGTCAGCCCCGGTAGTTGCGGAAGTTTCACCGGCACTGAGGATATTGTCACCGTTAGTGTCGAGAAAAACACTCACTCCGGCGACGCCTAGTTCTCCGGCGGTTTGAGTGCCGTTGCCGTCAATGTCGTTAAATTTGATGCCGGTGATGGTACTCAGCGGTACGACAACGGGAACAGGCTGTGCCGAAAATTCAGAAGTGTTGCCGGCGGCGTCTGTTGCTGTCGCGGTGATTAATTGGCCTGCGGTGACTGCTGCTGGGAAAGTTTGATTGAAGGCAGCGTTGCCGGCGGCGTCAGTAGTTACCGGGATAGAAGCGATGAAGGTTTGACCTTGGGTGCCGGGGGGAGTGTTGGCGAAAAATTGGAGGGTGAACGTGGTATTGGGGGTGCTGTTGTAAGTTCCCGCGACGGTGACGCTGCCAGCGCTGGCGGTAGCGGTGGTGAGTACGGGGGTGTTTTGGAGGTTGTTTGCACCGGTGTCTGCGTCGCCGGGATCGTTGGGGGTGGGGCCGTTGTTGCCGAGGTCGATGCCTAAGCCGGCGTTGGCGAAGATCGAGTTGTTTTGGATGCTATTGCCGGTGCCGGAATTAACTGTGACCCCAGCTATAGCGTTATTGGCTATTGTATTCTCCAGGCCAGGTGCTGTGCCACCGATCGCATTATTGGAAGAGTCAACCAATACGCCCGGAGCGTTATTCGCCACTGCGGTAGTGCCGTCGGTTCCGACGCCGATGAAGTTTCCCCGTACAAAGTTACCTGTAGCCCCGGCATTAATGATGACACCGCTATTGCTATTGCCAGAAATGACGTTGCGCTCGCCTGCCGTCGAGTCCCCGCCAATTGTATTGTTGGTGGCATTCGCAGTGATGGCAACGCCAAAACCGCCGTTGGCGATGGCTGCCGTACCTGCGGTATTGGTGCCGATGAAATTGCCCCGCACACTGTTCCCTGTGGCACCGACCGAGATGCTGATGCCACTGCCAACATTGCCAGAAATAATGTTCCGAACCGCTGCTGTATTGCCGCCGATCGTATTGTTGATCCCATTGTCTATGACGACGCCAGCACCGTTGCTCAAGGCTGTTCCAGCGGCATTGAGGCCGATGAAATTGGCTTGGACAGCGTTGCTGCTGCTATTGCCAACAATGCTGATGCCGCTGTTAGCATTGCCGGAAATGACGTTGCCAGCACCTGTTACACTACCGCCAATCGTATTATTGTTTGCGCTTCCCTGGAGAGCTACGCCCACACTATTTGCAACTGCATTGTTACCGCTGACATCTGTACCGATGTAGTTGCCTAGGAGTTGGTTGTTGATGGCTGCCGTGCCAGAAATGACGGCCCCAGTACCGTTACCGGAAATAATATTGCGGGTAGCCTCCGTGCTGCCTCCAACTATATTGTTAGCTGCCTCTTGGATAACTACTCCGGCACCGATGTTGGCTACTGCAGCCGTGCCCGCTGCATTAGTGCCTATAAAGTTGCCCAGTACAGAGTTGCTCCCGCCAGCAATGATGACACCGAAAGTAGTATTGCCGGAAATGACATTGCGATCGCCCGGGTTAGGCCCGCCAATTATGTTACCGGTCGCACCGGACTGAATGACGAGGCCAAATACGCCGTTGGGCCTGGCCAGAGTGCCGGTGGCATCAAGACCGATGTAATTGCCAGATACTGTGTTCCCATTGCTTTCAACGGAGATGCCGGCGGTGGTGAAGCCATTGATTATTAGTCCCCGCACCGTGCTGCCACCGCTACCAGCAGATAGGTTCAGACCGTTTGCAAGTGTATTGTTGCCAGATAGCTCGATCAGCGGGGTGCCTGCAAATCCAGTCTGAGAAGTGCCGTTAATTGTTACAGAACGGATAATAGGTGGCAAGGCAGTGGCAAGCGCGATCGTCTGCACGCCTGTACCGGGAATGGCAAAGTTAATATTGTGCGGTGGTGTGGCAGTGGCGTTGGCTTGAGTAATTGCATCTCGGAGCGAACCCGGCCCAGCATCGTTGGTATTAAAAACAGTAAACGTCGCCAAGGTATGTCCATAGTTTGCCATTACCTCCGGCTCGATCGCCAATCCTGTTTTAATCGCTCCAGTAGCGTATTCAAGTACCCAATTCCCGCCTTTTTGGGCGCTCCCCGTAATATCTGAAGAAGCAGCAATATTAGCTTTTGTTAACTTGCTTAGCTTTTGTACAAAAGCCTCTCCTTTTTCACCTGCTGCTACGTTACATCCGTATAGCAGAATTTCAAATCGATTTTTAATTGAGTTTACAGATGACGAAAACCACTGTTTCAAACAGTCGCTATATGTTTCTAAATAGTCGGAATTCAGGATAGTTGGCCCTAGCTGCAAACTTCCAGATTCCCCGTGAGAAATAATGTGAACGCTTTCTATACCTTGGCGACTCTGCAGTGCTTCGGCAATTTGTTCGATGCCGTCCCGCGTGCGATCGACTAAAATTACCTCCATCCCCGCTTTAACACCGACCGCCAGACTTAGCCAATCTTCAACGGCTGAATCTACGAAGACTATGTGTAGGTTTTTCATAATTACCTTTCCCCCATGTACCTAAGTAGGTTTTCAAAATGTTGTTTCCGTGCGATGATAATCGCTACTTCAATCCACCACAAATACGGCTACCACAAAACCAGCCTTCAACTCAGTAAAAGTTGTACAGACAAAGCTTTACAATTATCTATTTTTGTGCTTCTTGTAAATCTGTTGAACCTGGAAAGTTGCTCGATCGCACTTTTTCATTCTCAACTTAAAAAAACCAGACCCCTGGTACAGCTAGCTTGTTCCCGATTACGGAAATTTTTCAGAAAACGTAAGTATAATTTACACAACTTAATGTTCGGTTTTTTACTAAGTACAGTTTTGTGAAAAAGAATCCAAATCTGTATAAGTTCCAAACCCAGAGAGTGGTAGGTATACAGCAATTATTCAATCTCAAATCTCCTGTCTCGAATCTCAAACCGCAGGACTGGGATTTTGGCAAATTCAGCGTATCGCTCATAACATAGAGGAATAGTCGCCTTCATGGCATCATAGAAACTTGTCCCTCACATAATTGAAATAGATGACCGCTCAAAACTCCCCTGTTTCCCCCGTCACTTGGATAGAAGACCGAGTTCTGCTAATTGACCAAAACCGACTGCCGAAAGAATACGCTGTAGTCGAAATTAGCCGCTGCGAAGATATGGCTGAGGCGATTAAAACTATGATAGTCCGAGGTGCTCCGGCGATCGGGGTTGCCGCAGCTTACGGGATGTATTTGGGGGCGCGAGAAATCGAAACGGGCGATCGTACCGAATTTCTCGCTAAACTAGAACAAGTTGGCGAGTTATTGCGATCGACTCGTCCCACTGCGGTTAATTTGTTTTGGGCAATATCGCGAATGCTCAAAACTGCCGAGAGAACTAGCGGTTCTGTCGAACAAGTGCAAAAAACATTGTTAGAAATGGCTAAAACCATTCAAGCAGAAGACTTGCAAACTTGTAAAGATATCGGCGACAAAGGTTTAGAAGTTCTGCCAGCTACACCGGAAAAATTGAACTTACTAACTCACTGCAATGCAGGTGCATTAGCAACAGCAGGCTACGGAACTGCTTTAGGTGTATTTCGTTCTGCTTGGCGAGAAGGAAGACTCGGAAGAGTTTTTGCAGACGAAACTCGGCCCCGTCTCCAAGGTGCAAAACTGACCACTTGGGAATGCGTGCAAGAAGGAATTCCTGTCACATTAATAGCCGACAATATGGCTGCTCACTGCATGAAACTCGGCATGATTCACGCAGTAGTTGTCGGTGCAGACAGAATTGCTGCTAACGGCGACGCCGCCAATAAAATTGGCACTTACAGTTTAGCAATTGTTGCCAAAGCTCACAACGTCCCGTTTTTTGTTGCCGCGCCTCTGTCAACAATTGATTTTGAACTTTCCGACGGCAGCAAAATCCCCATTGAAGAACGCGATCCCGTTGAAATGTATCAAGTTGGAACTACGCGAATTTGTCCTGTGGGAGTCGAATTTTACAATCCCGCTTTTGACGTAACTCCGGCGGAATTAATATCGGGAATAATCACTGAACACGGCACCGTTGCTCCTGGGGCGTTGAAACAGTTTCAGGCTAAACAATTAGTTTGATTGTATGTTGCTCAACCGCTCCTTCCACCTGTTATCTGTGAAATTAAGCATGATTCCTAGCAGCCGCAACTGGCAGATCAAAGTTGCGATCGCAGTTCTAACTCTGCCAGTTGTTTTCAGTCCAGTCTCGGAAGCTCAAGTCTCACCAACGCTTAAACCTAAAGAATCCCAAGCGAAAAATTTTGTGGGTTCGATGAATAAAGCCCAGCAAGTTTACTATGCTGAAAAAGCAGGCTTTACAAGTTCTGTTTCCAATCTATTGGTTTATCTCGGTCTCCAAGTTAAACCTAACTCAGCCAATTACAGCTACTCGATCGGCATGGTGAAAAAAGGTGCTGTATTTAACTACGGAGTATCGAAGCAAGCTAATCTCAAAAGTTTTGTGGGGGGAGTCTTTTTGGTGGCAAACAAGACCCAAACAATCTTGTGTATAAATGCTGCTCCTGGAAAGACTAAACCTGCTAATCCAACTAATACCAAAGGCGTTTTAGCCTGCGGTGCTAATACAGCAAAAGTTGCTCAATAAATTATGTCTAATTTAGTGGGTAATTTAGCAAATAACTGGATAGTAAATGCAGATTTAGCTAAGCAATGGCTGGAACAAGAAGCTACTCTTCTAGATGCTCGCGCACCCATTTTAAAGTGGTTTGGCCGTCTCCCACCAGCTATTCCCGTAACTTGGCAGGAATTTTCGCGTTCCGACTTTCCCCACAAGGGAAAAATTATCGAAAATAACACAATTTTAACTCAAAAACTGCAAGCAATTGGTATTTGTCAAGACAAACCTGTGATAGTGGTTGCCGATTCTGTGAAAGGGTGGGGCGAAGACGGGCGAATGGTTTGGATGTTGCGGACTTTGGGACATGAAAAAGCTGTTTTTGTGGGTGGAGGATATCGAGCTTTAATCAAAGCTGGAATTAATCGATTTAAATCTGCAAACAATCCACCGCAAACAGGAGATTTTGTAATATCTCGCCGCTCGCATTGGGAAATCCAGCGGGATGAGTTGAAAGCTATTTTAGGCAATGATAATGTAGTAGTTATTGATGCCAGAGAACCCCGAGAATATGCAGGTCAAACGCCTTACGGAGAAAAGCGGGGCGGCCACATTCCCGGTGCGGTTCACCTCTATTACAAACAGTTAATGGACAAACAGGGACAACTGCTGGCTCGCGGGGAAATTGTCGCTATTTTGCAGCAAAAAGGAGTTTCGCAGTCAACTCAAATTGTGAGTTATTGCTCCGGGGGAATTCGCTCTGCATGGTTGACTTGTGTCTTGACAAATTTGGGATTTAATGCTAAGAATTATGCAGGTTCAATGTGGGAATGGTCGGCGTCGCCTGCAGATAGTTATCCTCTTTCAATAAGCCTTTCAGGGGCGGGCTAGAAGCCCAACCCCTACTCCCCACAAGAAAATTTAATGTTTGTGGAACAGGCCGGAAAGCCGGTGCGAGCGAGAATGGTATCTGAACTCAGATTCAACCTATTAACTACACACGATCGAGGTTGAGATTCTCAACCGACTTGTTCGATATACTGAGCGAGATCGTCGCGCAGGCGGCTGAGTTCGGCTTCGGTGGTCACGCGCACGCGATCGTCCCTAACCGTAATCAGCACTTTGGCAGCAAAAGGAGTTGGCCAGATATTCGGGTTGCAGAAAACTTCCAAAAATACATCCCCTGCATACCGATATTCCATCGGTTTTTGGGGAGAAGCTTTAGCGCCAGCGGTTTTGGCTGCTACAGCTTTCAAGCTTTCCATCAAAGCTGCAATCTCGCTTTGCAAATCCCGCGCGGCTTGCGGGGAAAAGCTAAAGGAGACAGAACCTTCGACTAAATTCAGTGTCAGCGGAGAAAGAGACATGGGCAATGAAATTTAACATACTATTGTTAATGATAAAAAATATAGTAACCCAAAAGAAGTACATTCCAGCTCAATTGGACTGCGAAACTGCTATTAATTAAAAATTGTCTCAAGAAGCTAGGCTAAATTAATGAATATAAATCTAGTTAGAAGCTAGATTCAGCAATACTTTTAACCTGTTATGACTTGATAAGCTTTAAACTAGGAGCCAGAAAACTTGACGGCTGATCGAGGAGATTTTATGGTTGCCGATAACCGTTCCGAAGTCCGCAAGGTTTTAATAATTACTTTATTGCTAAATTTGCTGGTGATGGCAATTAAAGCAGCGGTGGGATGGCTGACGGGTTCCCTCAGTTTGCTGGCAGATGCTTTGCACAGCGTCACGGACAGCGCTAATAATATTTTAGGATTGGTAACTAATCATTATGCCAATCCGCAGCCCGATCGCGATCATCCCTACGGACACCAAAAATTTGATGCTCTCGGAGCTCTGGGAATTGCAGCTTTTCTGGGAATTGCCTGTTTTGAAATTCTCAGCGGTGCTGTCGAAAGGGTGATTAACGGCGGTAAAGTTGTCAAAATATCCCCAAATGAACTGTGGATTTTGCTGATTGTACTGGGGATTAATATTTTTGTCACCTTTTACGAGCGCAGAGTTGGCCAACGTCTCGGTAGTGCGATTTTAGTGGCTGACGCTCAGCACACGATGAGCGATGTTTGGGTGACAATTATGGTCATCGGCGGGTTGATTGGTGTTTGGCAAGGGCAGGTTTGGAATATACCTCAATTGCAATCCCTGGATGTGTTTTTGTCTTTTCCTGTGGCTGTTTTGGTATTTAGCAGCGGTTGGAAGGTTTTAACAGAAAATCTGCCTTGGTTGGTGGATGAAATGGCGATCGCACCGGAAGTTATTCATGCGATCGCGATCGATGTACCGGGGGTTGTTAACTGTCACTCGATCGCCTCCCGTGGCGTTGTAGGGCGTCAAGTATTTATTGATATGCACATGATTGTCGATGCTGTCGATGTAGAAACTGCTCACCGGATTACAGAAGAAGTAGAAGCCCGTTTGGAAGAACGTTTCAGCCCTGTACGCATCTTAATTCACGTTGAGCCGCCGGCTTACCAATCCGACGAAATTAGCTACGATTCTGAAAAATGAAGGCACAACCAGTGATTTTGACACGGATACACGGATTAATTGAAGAATCGGGAAAGTATTTTTACTTACCGCAATTCCTCCAATTTTTTAAATCCTATCAATCGGGTTAGAGCGATCGCACTTAATTTAGTAGCAGTTTTCCACAGGAAAAGGGGGGTTTTCCACAGAAAAGGGCAAGTTTTCCACAATAGATCGATCGGCTGTCGTCGATTTCTGTCTTTCTATTTGTATAAATTCCAAGTATTTTGAATTTCTGTAGCCATTTCCCCCCGCAAATGCCAAGGTAGCAAAATCTCCACTTTTGAACCGAGAGCTCGCAGCCATCTCAAGGGGTAGTGCGGATGGAATTTTTACTTTATTTTATCTGGTGCTAGCCTATCTACTCTCGATCGTAGCGGAAATTCTCCTACTCTGTTTTAGCGGACGATTCTCTTAATTCAGAGAAAGATGAAGAAATGTTTCCATCGAGTTGGATTTGGGGGAGTGAGTGCGATCGCGCCTGAGTTGGTGAAAAAGCGATCGCCTTCTGCCAAAATCAAAATTCAAGCCTCCAAAATCGATCGATTCAGCCATTTCAAAACTGCATCAATGAGATTCGGATGGTTAGGAGAAATGCGTTTTACATTGTCGCATGGTCGATCGGTGATGATGGCGATCATGCCTCCAAAAGCACTCAGTGCAGTTAGAAAAGGTTCGCTGAATTCGCGATCGATTTTAGAGTTGTAGAACACCAACGCTACTCGTTTTTCTAGGTTTCTCAAATTCAGTCGCCAATAGGCTTTGAGCAGTGGCATAGTTGTGGGTGTTCCTTCTTGTCGTTCTGGACAACCTTGCTCTACCATTTGGATATAGATATCAGTGGCAGGATTATCTGGAGGGTTAAATTCGCTACCATCAATACAAATCAGTTGTACTGCTTGATTTAATTCTTCATTATGGGAAACCGCAGACTGAAGAACTGAAGATTGCTCAACAATGTTGAGGTATTGAGCAGTAGAAGAGTTAGCAACTGAGATGTTTTCAAGTGCCTCTAAGTCAGTACAGGAGGGTTGAACACAACAAGCGTCATAAAATTCCGTATAACTCAAGTGATTAGCACAATGCCAAAGCAGTGAATGAGCAATTATATATAAATCCTTGTCCAACTTAGCAACTGCATCTTCTACATAATCCTTTAAACCCAAAACTAGCCTTTGCAGTTGTGCTTTGTGAGTAATTTGTTTTAATTCGGCGGCAACCAACCATTGAATTTGATTATATTTGATTAAATTTACTAATTTCTCAATAATCGATTTTTTTGATAATAATTCAATTTTAATCAAAATTTTAATACAAATAAGGCGCAATATATTATCTTTATTTGTTTGGATAATTTCAATTATTTTATCGATAACTTCAAAATTATTTTGTTGAATTTTGGCTAGCGCAGTTTCTTCGCAATTAAATAATTTTCCGGTAAAACTATTTTGCATCAAATTTGTAATATTTAATTTTTCTGAAACGCTAATTATTGATACAAACTCTCTATATTGTTGCTCTATAAAATCACTTTTTATATTTTTTCTGTCATTACTTATGGTTGGCTTTAACTCTTCGGGTATATTATAATCTTTTTCTACTTTATCAACAATTACTTGAAGAAATTTATTAATACATTCTACAATAAAGCCTTGGTTTTCCCAATAGTCAAATAAACATTCAATTAATAAATATATTATTCCTGATTTTTGTGAATTATCTAACAAGTCAATGATTGCTATGTTAACTTTTAAAATATCAATATCAAGTCTCTTGACTACACTAATAGCAGGAATAATATTTATGTGATTGTCTCGATTTTGACTTAGGAAATTAATCAAAGCATCCAATACTTCTTGATTGTTGACTAAAGCGTTATGATTTAGGCTGAGTTTGTCTAAATGTGAAATAGCTAGCGATTGAATCATAAGATTTTGACTATTTAAAAATGATATTAACTTACCAATAACCACTTTTTCCCAAATCTGAGAATCCATTAAAACATTAATAATCGCAACATTTTGTAATTCGTATTGCTCATCTTCGTTCAATAAAGCATTAACTAAAAAATCAACGGCAATTTGCTTAAACTTATCATTTTTTAAAGCTATTTTTGCTACTTCTATGGCACGTCCCTCATTATCATCTTTTAATAATTTAGGGATTAATACTTTTAAGCATTCATGCTCCGGGTTGATTTTAAATAAAACTTCCAAAAGCCTAGATAGTTTGTAGAGTTCTAAATCCGTATTATTATTGATGACTTCACTTATAATATCACAGGCTTCTTTGGGAGCGTAATATTTTAACGATTCTATGATGAATTCCTCATAACCAGGAAGCATTAATTTGTATACTTTTGTTTTTATATTATCATCCAAGCAAACGAAATACACCCCTTCAGTAATAAATTCTATTTCGCCCGATTGACACCAGTAAACTATATTTAATGGTAGCAGCTTAAGCCGATACATATTTTTCCATTTGTCTTCCTTAAGATTGGTTATTGTGTCGATCAATTCTTTCTTTAGGAGTGCTGAGATTTGGGAGCTTTCTAACCATAATATAGCTACTTCTAGCCATTGGATTTCAAAGAATCGATAGCGCTCCATGAAAAATTGATAATTCTCAATTACTAAAGATGCAAAATATTCCTGGAATGTAGGATGAAAGAATGCGTAAACAGGTTCATCTGTTGCAGCTTCTCGATCTACCAAATTCAGCCAACCGAGATCCCAGGCTAATTTAAAAAGCCTATCGCCCATTTCTTTTTCAATTAAACTCAGCGGCAACCGAAATCTAGCATCGCTATCCAATCCTGCTATAGACAAACGACCGAGGGCTTGATGTAATTCTTCTCGCAAACCTGGTTGAGTCGCCCAATCAATAACCGTTTGGGATGGTTTCCACTCATAGAAATAGCGGACAAAGTGTTGATATAGTTCGGCTTTGGTTTCTGGTAATTCGACTTGCTGGTTTTGGCTGAATATTTGACACATTAGAGATAAGCGAAGCGGATTTTTTACGAGTTGGCGGATGCGTTCTTTTTGCGGTTCTTGCAGCTTTTTCTGTAACTCCTGTCCCCGTTGAATATTTTTTGCTTCCGCAAACCACTGCTGAATAAAATCATCTACTTGCTCTTGTTTAAACTCCTGAGTTTTGTAAGTATCAAAGCCTGTGAGGGGATTGTTGAGACGGGCATCCCAAACATTGGTTCGACAGGTCAAAACAACCCGCACATTACCCAACCAATCAGTAAGCTGGTTTTTGATTTCCTCTAAGGATAAACAACTATTCGCCCCTACAGCCATTTCATCGACACCATCGAGTAACAGCCACACTCCACCTTGACGCAACCGTTTCTGTAGAGATGTTTTGTGAGACTTCTCTACATCAATATCAGGATAAACCAGAGCCATAGCTTCCAGTAACCATTCCTGAAGGATATAGTCTTTCAGTGTCTTTCCTTGCAAACTTGCCAGCGCAATGCAAATCGGCAAGTCTCGATTATTTTCCTGAATGTGAGTGGCGATTTTATCTAACAGCGTTGTCTTTCCTGCTCCTGGTTCGCCCACAATAGCAATATGCTGATTTTTTCCAGTAGGGTTTTGTCCAATAACGTCAGTCACGAATTCATTATGCTCGTAAATTCTGGTAACAACTTCCGGTTCTAATTGATGTAACAGTTCCATAGGCACATTGCCACTGCGCCGCTGCTGCTGTTTCCGTTCGATTAAACCTAGCGGTACAAAAACATTGATTTCAAATCCCATTTCTGTCGCTCTCCGCCTAAAGCGTTGCTCCTCTTGCTGTTCCTTTAACATTTCTTGGCAAACTCGCTGCCAATCAATGGCAATGTTTGGCTGTGGCTCTAGCTCGGAATTTTGCAAGTTTGAGTCATGTTCGGCAATAAATTTTATCGGTTCAAATCCTAATGCTTTAAGAATTAAGATGACTTTACTGCGATCGCGTGGCGTACCTTCAAGAAAGCGTTTTATGGTACTGACACTCACATGAGCTTGTTCTTCAAGATTTTCTTGAGACCAGCCCCGTTTATCGGGATTTAGTGGCTTTTCCAATTCAGCCATCCGTTGACGAACTTTATCCAAACCTGCGCCATCAATCCGAACACTGCGAGATGCCATAGTTTGGCTCATTCCTAACAACTAGAGTGGATGAAATTGAGAATTTTGCATCAGTTGCATAGCCCGCCAGGGGTTTAAACCCCTGGCTCATAGCGAAAGTCCTCTGCAAGAGGACTAAATGCTGACCCAAAAAAGCGCTCTTCAGTCCACTTAAGTGGACAGTAGCTCTTAGCCGTGGACTTGATTCCACGGCGGGACAACAGCACAGGCGCAAAATCTCAATCCAAACTATCCCTAGCATAGTCAGCATCAAGTTTCTTGACCAGTTCAGATCAGTTCACTTTTTTCTGAACCGTTTGGCTCTGGAGAAATTCAGTTAACCCCAATAGGCTTGAATCATTAGCACTCAAAGGTTCAGCTTATGACAGCCTTCCAACTCAGCCTTTTCCCAGACGAGCCACCCGCTCCCATCGACTCCCTTAACAAAAAGAGAAGGGTAAAACTGCCATCCCAACCAACTGTAATAGAGCAATCCTGCACAACCCATAGAGCCGCACAACTGTTGGAGGTATCCACCACAACTCTCTACCGCGCTCGGAAAGAAGGCAAACCTTACCAGAAGGGCGCTTGGACTGCTACTGCTCTTGGTGCAAACGCTTGGACAGTCATCTACAACCCCTTTAATTCCCACTCACCCTAATCTGAAATAAAACTCATGCTATACGCCTTTGACTATGACAATTCTTTGTCTTCATTTCCCCAATTCCAAAGCGGAGAAATTATCAACGAGTTAGAAACGATCGCTATCGATATTCTAGAGATGATTTTAGGCGATCGCTTCCGTTACTGTCCCCAAGTTCCCCTAGAAATTATCTGTTCTCGTCCAGAAACTTTCACCCGTCTTCCCATTGAACTTTGGAAATTTTGGGTGAGTTCCAGAGTCGATATCGCCTTGATGGAACGCGGTTATTGTGCTAGTCGCAAAGCCAAACTGGTGATAGAATGTCAATCTCATTGGCACGATCGCCCAGAGGTGCAGGAGCGCGATCGCAAAAAAGCCCGACTCCTTGCATCTGTTGGCGTTCCCTTAGTATACCTGCGACAAATCGATCTCGATCGACGCTTCTATCGTTTCTACACTCCCAATGGACAAACAGAAGTCTTCTACAACTCAATTACCCAACAAGGACGGACAGAACTGGAAGCATTTTTGCAACACTATTCAACACAGTTGACAGTTGACAGTTGACTCTTAGACTATAATTTTTCTGTGTAAGTCCTGTAATTAACACAGGACTTACAGACGGCATCTATCCCAATCGAAAATCAATAATCGACAATGGTATTACTCCCACTCGATCGTACCCGGCGGCTTAGAAGTAATATCGTAAACCACCCCGTTCACCCCCTTAACCTCATTCACAATCCGATTCGAGATCAGTTCCAACAAATCGTAAGGAACCCGCGCCCAATCAGCTTTTGCTCTGATCTACTGAATACCGTGTTCCACAAATGGAATATGCTGGATGATTACAAATACCGATCGCAACTTGGACAACGGTACAACATTGGTGGGAGTTGTGCCGACAAGCTTTACCTTCTAAAATGTTAGAGAAGAAGGCAGGGACGACACGGATTGACACGGATACACGGATTAAGTATTGAGCGTGATTTACTTTTAAGTAGCGTGCGTCAGTTAGCATGATTTTTCCTACAAACCAACAATCTCACAACTGACGCACCTTGCAAAAAATGGTGCGTCAGAATCATACTTTCTATGCTGACTAAGAATCTCAAACCTGACGCACCCTACCCATCTTATCTATCTTTAGAGTGGTGACATAATTATGAAGTTTCGCATAATTTGTTGGCGCGGGGATTTTTTAGGGCAATGTTCGATATGAAACGTTTAAAATTAAAATCAATGCTGGCGGCCGCGATCGCGATCGCCCTTTGTTTAATTGCGATCGCCAGCTACGCCCAAACCAACAAGACTTTAACACTGGCGACTTCCCCAGACTACCCGCCCTATGAATTTAAAGATACGGCTGTTAGCGGCAACGAAATCATCGGTTTTGACATCGATATTGCCAAATATATTACTAAAAAATTGGGCTACGAACTGAAGGTAATTGGCATGGATTTTAACGGCTTAATTCCCGCTTTACAGGCGGGCAGAGCCGATTTTGTGATGGCTGGAATGACTCCCACAGCAGAAAGGAAAAAAAATGTTGATTTTTCTGACCTTTACTACGAAGCTCAAAATACAATTGTCGCCAATAAAGGCAGCAATTTGACCAAAGCTGAAGATTTAGCCGGGAAAAAAGTAGGCGTTCAACTCGGAAGCATTCAGCAGGAAGCTGTGAAAAAAATGCCCGGTGTGCAACTGGCTGCTCTCAATAGGATTCCTGACATCATTCAAGAAATTAAATCGAACCGCATCGCCGCAGGAGTGATCGAGGATACTGTCGCTACGGGTTATGCAGCAGCAAACCCGGACTTGGAATTTAACACAATCCCGAATACTGAAGAAAGCGGTTCGGCGATCGCCTTTCCGAAAGGTTCGAGATTAGTTCCAGAATTCAATCGAGTCCTCCAACAAATGAAAGCCAGCGGTCAAATTAAGGAACTAGCTACTAAGTGGTTTTCTCGACCAATTCCGCAAGAACCTGCTCAAGCAAATCAGCCTGCGGTAGCCTCTAAGTTCGGGTTAGATTTTGGCAAAATCTTGCCGAGTTTGCCTTATATTTTGTCCGGGCTTTGGGTAACGCTAACTTTTACCTTGCTGTCGGCATTTCTCGGATTTATCTGGGGAATCGTGCTGTCTCTGTTTAAGATTTCTAGCATTAAACCGCTGGCTTGGTTCGGTACTGCTTATACTTCTATTTTTAGAGGAACGCCGCTAATTTTGCAGTTGACTTTAGTTTATTTTGCAACGCCGCAGCTTACGGGGTATAATATATCGGCGCTGCAAGCTGGCGTCATTACTTTTTTCCTGAATTCTGGGGCTTATATTTCCGAAACAATCCGCGCCGGAATTCAAGCCGTAGATAAAGGTCAAAAAGAAGCCGCAGAATCCCTTGGCGTTCCCTACAAACTGATGATGGGTGATATTATCTTGCCGCAAGCGTTGAAAAATATTTTGCCTGCATTGGTGAATGAAAGTATTGCTTTGCTGAAGGATTCAGCTTTAGTTTCAGTAATTGGCGTAGAAGACTTGCTGCGCCGCGCTACAATTGTGGGAGCAGAAAAGTATATTTACTTTGAACCTTTGATATTTGTCGGCGCAATTTATTATTTGATGGTGCTTAGTTTAACTTGGGGGGCAAATGTACTCGAACGTAGACTCCAAAGTAGCAGTTAAGGTCGATCGCCTGTATAAATCTTTTGGCAATCTTAAGGTTTTGCGCGAGATAACTACTGAGATTCATAAAGGAGAAGTGATTGCCATTATTGGCCCTTCGGGGTGCGGCAAGTCTACTTTTTTGCGGTGTTTGAATTTACTGGAAATTCCGACTTCGGGACACATATACATTGACGGGGTGGATATTACTTTGCCGAAGGCAGATATTATGAAAATCCGCCAGAAAGTAGGGATGGTTTTTCAGCATTTCCACTTGTTCCCGCACATGACTGTGCTGCAAAATGTGATCTATGCGCCTGTAAAGGTGAAGCAGGTGGCTAAGGATGAGGCGCGTTTGAAGGGGTTAGAATTGCTGGAAAAAGTGGGTTTGTCAGATAAGGCAGAGGTTTATCCTTCTAAGCTTTCGGGGGGGCAAAAACAGCGGGTGGCGATCGCCCGCTGTTTGGCTATGGAACCGGAGATTTTGTTGATGGACGAACCGACTTCTGCACTCGATCCAGAGATGGTTAAAGAAGTGTTAGATGTGATGAAAGCTTTGACGAAAACGGGAATTACGATGGCAATTGTAACTCACGAAATGGGTTTTGCGCGGGAAGTCGCCCACCGGATTTTGTTTTTGGATGGCGGAAAGGTGGCGGAAGATGTGCCGCCGCAGGAGTTTTTTAGCAACCCGAAGTGCGATCGCGCCAAGCAATTTCTGGAAAAAATGCTTTAATTCATATAAGAATTAGAGGTTTTAACCGCAGAGGACACAGAGGACACAGAGAGAGTTAGAGGAGAAAGAGAAAGTTGCGGTAGGGTGCGTCAGTTTGAGATGCTCGATCGCCAGGGAAAGTATAATAATGTTGATCCGATGATTAACTTGGCAATTCTGTTAGAAAAAAGAGAGAATTCTTTGAATCACCTGGGAATTAAAATTTTTCGGAAAGCGGTCTCTTTCCTGAGCGTGATCGAGAAAGAAAGTCTTGGGATAATAAGCAAGATTGGCTTCCATCTCGCTAATCTTTTCTAATAAGGGTTCGATCCGATCGATTTTGTCGGGATGGCGATGTTGGATGAGAGTCGCAGCATTCCTAAAATGCCGCCCCTCATCCTGCGTCACCAAATGTCCTACGCGAGCAAAGCCGTTCCCATAGTGTTGGTAGAATTCCTTAATATCCCGGTGATAAGACCACACGGAACCCATTTCGTCAAACATTAAACCAACTAGAATGGTGAATTCGTTCTCAATCAAAAACGCGATCGGTTCGAGTTCATGCACCCGATTCTGGTTTTTTTGGTCGATCGCCTCTGGGGACAAACCTGATACCATGTGATAGACCTTACGTAGAGCAACGTAGTGCCGTAATTCGTCTTGCAGCCAAAGTTCGATCGCACTCATGAATTCTAACGAGAACTCCGAACTGCGAGATAGCAGATGCTCGTAGAGTGGCTGACTGTCTCCCTCAGAAAACACATCTCGGCTCAGGAGATCCATAAATCCAGCCTGAATTGTAGGCGCGACTTCGGGAATTTTCAACTCATCGGCAATAAATTCATCTACACTCCACTCACTGCTAAGAATCGGAATTCCCCGGACATCATGAGTTTGTAATTTCATAGTTTTTCTGATTAGAAGTTAAGTATTCACCAGACGATCGCTCACGATATGCGGAACGATTAAGCAATGTCGTCCGGTGATCGGATTGGTATCTCCGCGCAATACGATGCCAGATGGAGTATCGCCGACAATCCAGGAACCTACGACGAAGTGGTAGCCAAAATATTCGGGCAAGGGTTGATAGGACTGAATAATGAATCCTTCGCGATCGTAGCCCATCGCCTCGCGGGCGTGAACGGCTCCGGCAACAAAATCGCCTGTTTCAATAGAAACCCCAACACCTTCTAGACCGACGAGGGGCTTTTTGACGTGCATTTGGGTCAGTAATGCTGTGGATTCGATCGAGATAGTATCCGTGAAGAAAGTGGGCAGTAAAAATTGACCGTACACTGGGTGGCGGCCAAATAATTCCCACATCCACACCATCGCTCCTTTATTGCTTAAAATCTGTTTCCACAGCGGTTCAATGATTTTCACGTCCCCTGCTATCAGGCGCGATGCTAGGGCTTCATCTGCGTTAAAGGATTGGCTGGCGAGTTGCAAATCCAGCCAATCGACGATTTTCCAGAGTCGCAATATCCGATTATTGAATTGATCGACAAAAAATCCTTCTTCATCCACGCCCAGATGGTTACGCAATCCTACAAGTTGGGTGAAAAAGCGATCGTTTCCCAATTCTTGATTAATAATTTCGACCAGTTGTCCTGCCATCTCGGTATCTTCTGACAGATGCTCGTCAATTAACAAGCTCAGACCGAACTTCTTTAAATCATAATGACGACTTAGAGTGCGGAATCGACCCGCAACTTCGTCCCAAAAGTTGTTGAACTGATCGGCATCGTTGGGGAGCGATCGCAAATCTCGGCTGGATTTTTTCATGTCATCTAACCACAGCCATTGATAGACTGTTTCTGCACCCAAGAGAGGAGTTTCGCCGTTGATTTCTAGAAGGCTAATTTTTCCATCTTCTGTGACGGCAAGATCGAAACGGGTATAAAGAGACATATCTTCTGCTTCGTCAACCCGATCCCACGAAACCTGAATTGCTTCCCAGAAAGCAGGGGGAATAGCGAGTTTTTTCATCCGATTTTCTAGGCCATCAGCGGTGAAAAACCAGTCCAAAAACTCCCGACACATATCCCAAAGAGCCTCAGTAGCATCCCAGATCCTCGCCTCTTCCTGGCGCGAAAACATCACCCCAAAGGGACGGTTTAAAGCTTCTGCCCAGTAGCGTTGGTTGATGTCTGCAAGAGGCTGACATTGGTAGGCGTTCTCTAATACGTGCTGCTGCCAGTTGCGCCGTCGCTGGAACAAAAAGGGATACATGGATGAAGCACCTTGCTAGTGACACTGGAGAATATGGAAAAATAGAGAAAAATCGGTCTTGGTTACTTTCCTCCGGCTCCTTTGGGAGCCGTGGAACGGACTGTGCTACCAAACCTCCCTCGTCCTTTGATGGTTCCCTGAGCTGCGTGGCCTGGGGGGCGATTTGGGGTGTCGCCACTGGAGGAAAAGTAGGGAGAATCTAGCGGTATGCCCGGTAGGGGACGAGTAATCTGGGTTCTATCTGGAGTTACAATTCCGATGTTGGAGCGGTAAACGGGTTGCACTGGATAAACCGTGTAGGAGCCGCCGTTGACGCCGTTAACCACTGTTGGAGGGGCATCATCATCGACATCATCGGTGAAATAGAAGCCGCCGAACTCTGGTCGCCATCCGGGGGTAGCAGCGCTGGAATTCGATACCTGCGAGCAAATGCTTGCTGTGTCTTCTTGGCATTCTGGCTGCGTGCGATACACGGGCGTAATGCGTTCGTATTCCTGCATTGCGTACCGGAACTGAGCCTGACACTGCTCTTTGGTGAACCCGTTGCTTTGGTTCATCGCATCTACGATACATTGCTGTTCGGATTCGTAGTAGCGTACTTCGTTGCGTTGGTGCAACATGGTATAAGCAAGATAGCCTAATCCACCGATCGCCAGTACACCTGATGTAATTAGAAGGTAACGAATTGTTGTCGTTCGATTGTTGTTATGAGTCATGGCTAACCGGAGGTTAGAGTCATTATTTCAAAGAACCTGTAATGTGATGAATTTGCTGCCACTGAGATGATTGGATTTACACGGTCAGCCAAAGTTCAAGTATTTTACCTAAGTCTGTGAGTTAGCACTCACGACTTTGATTATAGCTTTTATGACCTTGCCCGATTCAGGGTTTCCTCGATCGCAGCAAATTATCTTCCTCAAATATTTGATTTCAAATTCGCCTTTTTTGACTGCGCTGATTTCGCTGGCGATCGAGCTTTGCCAAAGCAGCCCCCGAAACATCCGCCAGAATGCTAATTATCCGATACAAAGCCACGGCACCCAGAATTATACCCGTAGAAAAGCGATCGGACAGCAGGGCGATCGCCGTTGCTTCAAATACTCCCATTCCCCCCGGTGCACCCGGTACGACTAAACCGACAACAAACGCAAAACAAAAAGCACCGAACAAGTTGGGAATATTGCTAAAGTTCACCGGAGTTAAAGCAGTTACAGTTAGCAAAAAACCGCAGCCCCGCAATCCGATAAAACACATTTGTCCGATTAACGGCACTAAAGGATAGCGTTTAATTGGCAAATTAATTTTGCGGTGCGACTTGACATTCGATGTTCTTTTAGCTATATTGGAGGTAGACTCTACACGAAAATTCAGTTTCTCGCCCGCAGCCTCCTCCGCCTGGGAATTTTCCCCATTATTCTTGGATAACTTCAACCGCTCTACAAAGAGAACGATCGGATTTAAAATTCGGGGATGAATCGCCGTTAAAATAGCAGCCCAACCGAGAATCCGCACAAACCAATTGAATTTGTCAAAACAAATCAACCCAATCAAAACGCCCGCAGAAGCCATCAGCAGCGGTTCCAGCAACACGCTGAGAGTAGCAGCTTTCGGGAAAATCCCTGCATTTTTGGCGTCCAATATTCGACCCCAAAAATGCCAAATATTCCCCGGCAAATACTTGGCAATATTAGTTTTGAGAAAAACTTGAATCGCCCACGCGGCAGTTACAGGTTGGCGGAATTCTCGCAAAATCAACATCCACACCCACCCGACAAAAATTAGAGAAAGTAAAGTGACGCCAAGGGCGATCGCCAGCAACGGAAAACTTTCGGCTCGAATTTGGATATTCGCGACTTCTCGCCAATGAGTTAAAAAAGCTTTGGCAATAAATAAAAACGTCCCGCCCAAAATCAAATAGCGCAAATAAGGCTGGAGACGCGATTTCGCGAGATTTAAAAAATTCTGAATTCGATGCAAGTGTTGTTTTCCCATTTTCTGACCCCGATTGTGAATTTGGGATTAAGTTATGCTGTTTTAGATTTTATATTTGAGATGGGCAAAGGCGGAATTGTGGTTAATTTACACGACATGATATGACGGAATAAATCTATTTAACCTAACCTATGCAGACCTCTACAGACTGTGCGTAATGCACCCCTTACAGACTATTTAGGGCTTTCTTAACCACAAACTTAAATTTAAAATCTAAAATTTAGATCGATATACCTCGCTAGGAGTACATTTCTATGGCCGGCCCGAGCCCTGACGGTTTTTCCTATCTTTTAGATGATAGCCCCAACAGTTTCGCCTTGACTCAGGGCTTTTTGACTCCTTATCCTAACGGACTTTTTGCCCTCGGAGGCAACGATTTTATTGTCGGTTCGTCGGATGCCGATCGCATCAGCGGTGATAATGGTAACGATCGCATTCTCGGCGGCAGCAATTCCGATACCCTGTTGGGGGGTGCAGACAACGATTTGCTTAACGGTGGTGCCGGCGCAGACTTCCTGTTTGGCGATGCCGGCAGCGATACCTTGCAGGGAGGTAAGGGAGATGACGTGCTCAACGGTGACTCTGGCAGCGACGTTTTAGTGGGCGATGGCGGCAAAGATACGCTGACAGGGGGTTTAAGTCCAGATACCTTTGTCCTCCGCAGCGACTCCGCAGTCTCCGATCCGGCTACTGCTGACGTTATTACTGACTTTAACAGTTTTGTGGATTCGATCGGCCTGACTGACAATCTTACCGAAGCTGACTTGATTCTCGAAGAAATATCGATCGCCCCCGGTATTTCCAATACATTAATTAAAATTCGCCAATCCAATGCTATTTTAGGCTTGGTAGCCAACGCATCTCCACAAGACCTCGCCGATACATTCATCTCTGCAACTACCGTATTGGGCAACCAACTGGATCAAGCTCGCGATTTAGGCGTTTTGGGTGGCACTCAAACGATCGCAGACTCGGTTAGCAATGCTCGGCCAGACGGCCTTTACCGCTTTATTTTGCCTGCAACTAGCGACTTTAAATTAACTGTCAGCGGTTTGACGGCGGATGTTGACGTTGCTCTAATTAAAGATATTAACGGCGACAATTCTATTGACTTCACCGATATTATTGCTTCTTCTCAACAACCGGATTTATCGCCGGAGTCGCTCGACATCAACGGTTTAGCCGCAGGAACTTACTTTGTCCGAGTTTATCAATACCAAGGCAGTACAAATTTCTCCCTCAATCTGTCTGCAACCCCGGCAACTGTTTTTACTAACAATGCGAGCAACTTGCAGAGTTTTGACTCTCGTTTTGGGTTCGGTTTGGTGAATGCAGCGGCGGCAGTTGCTAAAGCTCAAGGTACTGCAACTTTTCCTGATGTTCCCGACTTGGGCGGCGAGGATTGGGGCAGAGATTTAATTAAAGCTCCAGAGGTTTGGGCCCAGGGATTGACTGGAGACGGAATTGTGGTGGCAGTTATTGATAGCGGAGTGGACTACAATCACCCGGATTTGACGGGGAATATTTGGAGCAATGTGGGGGAAACTGGTGTTGATGCGATCGGTCGCAATAAAGCTAGCAACGGGGTTGATGATGATGGCAATGGCTTTGTTGACGATTTCCGAGGATGGGATTTTGTCAACAACGATAATGACCCGATGGATGATAACAATCACGGCACTCATATCTCGGGTTTAGTTGCTGCGAAAAAAGATGGGGTTGGGATTACGGGAACGGCTCCAACTGCGAAGATTATGCCTTTGAAAATACTCGATAGGGCCGGGGTGGGTAAAATTCGGGATGAAATTAATGCTATTAATTATGCGGTGGCAAATGGAGCGAAGATCATTAATGTGAGTTTGGGCGGCCTACAGTTGAACGATCAAGAATTGGATGCGATTCGAGCGGCTGAAGCTCAAGGCGCGATCGTGATTTCGGCGGCGGGAAATGATGCTCGTCCACAAGTAGATTATCCGGCTCGGTTTGCCAATGAGGTAGGAATTGCTGTCGGTGGTGTTACCCGAAATGGCTTGTTTGGGGAGTATTCTAACCGGGCTGGTACGGAGACTATTAATTATTTTGTTGCTCCGGGCGGCGACGGTGGTAGGGCGGATTCTAGTGATGTTTATTCAACTGTGCCGCTTTCTCAACCGGGGATTCCCTATCGATATTTTGCCGGTACTTCAATGGGAGTGCCACAAGTATCCGGCGTGATAGCTTTGATGTTGCAAGCTAATCCGAGTCTGACTCCTGCTGATATTAAGAGGATTCTTGCGGAAACTGCGAATCGAGCGGTTTGAATTGGATTTGGTGCGATCGATCTACAATCCTCAATCTTCTACCAATTATTAAAAGCGAACCGTAGGGACATCGCAATGCCGTGTCATACTCCCCCCGCCGGACACGCAATGCCGTGTCCCTACTTTTGGGAATTCGTATTAAAAATTGGCGGCGTAAGTTAAGTCAAATTGGCGGCACAGGGTGATGCAGCAGTAGGTTGGTCGATCGAATACTAACTCGTAATTCATCTGGCCGTCTATTTTGGTGATCGGCTGCTTTAAGGGGATGCCCTGAATGTCGTATTGGCGGCGTTCTAAGGCACTCCAGTCGATAATTTTAACGTCGATTTGGTTCTGCAACTCAGTTGCGATCAGATATAGGTGCATCTTGTCTTGAACTTTCCCAGTCAGGGGAACTTTTATTAACACTGACTGGGTGACGAGGGGTTTTTGGTCGTTGGGATGCTTCTGGGTGTGGCAGCTTTTGAGTTCTATATCGTAAGGTTCTACCTTGAATTTCTCTCCACTGGCGATCGCAGATGAGTGCAAATCTTTCAGGCACTTTTCTAGGTGAGGAATCAGACCTAAGTCTGGATCACACAGCAGCTTACGAATGTTGGAGGTTTCAGTGACAGTCATTGGAGATTTTTGATGTTATTTTTTGACTATTAATTTCTAGCTTACCATGAAAAGCCAACCTATCGAACTATACTTGCGACATACTTCCAAAAAAGCCGTTTATTGCCAGTATGTCGCAGTGAATAATACATTTATTTTTTGGCAGCCACCCCGTGTTTTTGGCCTTAATGTTTGAGATTATTTCTTGGTAATTTTCCACAGATTAAGATCGACTTTAGTGTCAGCCGGAGCTATTTGATAGTTTTGTTGCTGAATTGCCGATCGCAAAGTAGAGGACGGTCTGTATAAAAACAACTCACTGAAACCGCCGGGAATTTGCGGGGGTTGCGGTTTTTTCTTTGCCAATTCTCGATTTTTGTAGCAAGAAGTGTAACAGCGGGGTTCTATTAGCAGTTTGACTTTTGGTTCTAGGTAATAACTTAAAGGCATGATATGTGCGATATTGGCATCGCTGATAATTAGGGGATTGCTGGCTTGATTGACAGTCTCAGCTACTTCCAAGGCGCGCAACCAACCGCTGCCTTTATTCCACCAAATATCTGCTTGAGAACTAACTCCACCGGATATAATACCTGCGGAAAAAACGGCAACTATAACTATTTTCCACAGTTTTTGCTGTTTAAACTTTTCCAAATTGTTACTAATTTTCGCAGACAGCAGGTAAGCCAATGCTAGCTGAATTCCCACATAACAAGGAACTAAATATCGCGGATTTGCCGATCGCCTTCCACCCTTGATTAGATCAGGTACTGCTAAAAACAAAGCAGTTGTTGCAATTAATAACAATACAATCAACCACACTCGCTTTGGTGTTTGTCGGCATAGATAATAAAGGGCATAGCCGACTAAAGCTAGAATCATGATCCCAACTGGAATTACCAAGGCTAGTTGTGTGGAGTTGGCAGTTCCATCAATGCCAATATCAAAAAATGCTATGGTGATGGAACCAACCCACCTGCTGACTAATCTTAAGAAATTTGTCTGTTCAGCCCATGCTGTTGTGCTTCTAACTTGATTGAAGTTTTCTACAGTATTTATGAGGGGAGACATGAAGCCCATCAAGGCGATGAAAGCTGCTATATAATAGGCAATGAATGTTTTAATATCGCGCCAGTTGGCAATAACTGCGACGTAGATTGCGTGGGCGGCAGCGACGCAGACAAATAACAAGTGGGTGTACAATCCCAGTGTTGCTGTGGCTGCATAAAGCGCCCAGGAAAAAACGAGGGCGAGAGGATTTTGATTTTCGTCAGAGCGCATTGCTCGCAGCAAGGCTGCACTGGATAAAATAGTAGTTAACGTCCACAAACTGTACTGTCTCGCTTCTTGGGCAAATAGGATGTGGTAGGGAGAAATTGCGAAAATTGCGATCGCCATCCACGCTACTGCTGAAGATTCAAATAACTCCCAAGCCAGCCAATAAATTGCCGGAAATACTAGCAGGCTAATCACGGCGGCCAAACTTCTCATTGCTGCAACGGAACTGCCGAACCACTGCGCCCAATATCGCGCTAGTACATAATACAGAGGAGGGTGTTGGGGGTCTTCTGTTGCTAAAGAATGTAGCGTGTCAGTTAAATTGTGTTCTGAATTTATCTGCTGATATTTTTGTAAATCCGAGGGCGAGGTTATTTTCTGGTACGAAATTTGTTTGATTATTTCGGCTTCGGTGTAGCCCGAAACTCTCAAAGAAGTATATGTTTCGTCGATCCAGTAAAATTTGCGATCGAGATTGGCGAACCGAAAGAAAATGCCGATGACTAATACAGCGATAATTAAAAATCGCAGCCACTTGTCAAGTGAAGGCTTGTGAGAATTTAGTCGATCGCAATTTTTCGGAAATTCCATTTTAAACAAACTCACCTGCTGTTACTATATAAAATATCATTTATTGACTATTTTGCCTAGGATCATTTCGTCATTTTCCGCATATATAGTTTGTATTTTATATTGATAACTTTTGGCAATTTTGGTCTTTAATTCGGGAGAAATACTGTACAAAAATATCTCGTTAAAATTTCCCGGAATTTCAACATTCTTTTGAGGTGACATTAGTAATAATTTAGCTTTGGGATCTAGTTGGTGACTCATACCGAGTAAATTGCCGATATCCCATACAATATACTCTGAAAAGTCTGTTATGATTAATGGCTTAGAAGCTGAGTTGACTGTACGGGCGATCGAAACGTTAAGAAGAGAGCCAGATTTATTCCACCAATTATCTGCAGACACATAGAGGCAGCAAGACGCAATTCCAATTGAGAGCAGAACAACTAGAGCTACTCTCCACAGCTTTTGTAATTGGGTTGTAACTTGAAGTTGAGTAAAAAGATAAGCAACAGATATCTGGATTCCTAAATAACAGGGAATCATGTAACGAGTGTTGACAGAGCGAATCCCTCCCCTAATTAAGTCCGCTGGTAATAAAATCCCTACTATCACGAACGTTAAGGTCACAACAAACAACCAAACTCGCATTTCAGTTTTACTTACAAGTAAATAAAAAGAATACCCGACCATTATTAAAATCATTAAAATAACTGGTAGAGTAGAGATCAAATATGGTCGTGGCAAATTCCAGTAAAATCCCACATCAAAAAATTGATTGCTAATGTTCAAAACCCAATTTTTCATCAATTCTGAAACAGGTCTTCTCAGAGACAGCCAGGATGTTTTATCAGTGGCATTGCCAGAATTTTTTATAAAAGCTATAATCCAAGGAGACAGAGCAATCAATCCTGCTATTGATGCTAGCAAATAGCCAATTACCGTCTTGTTAAACCGGAATTTTTCGATAATTAATACATAGATTCCATGTCCTATGGCAACTATTCCAAATAAGAGGTGAGAATAAAATCCCACTACTAATGTTACAGCATAAATTGCCCAACTACTATTAGTTTTTAGGCGCATTCCTCGTAGCAAGACCGCGCTTGACAGTAAAATTAACATGACAAACAAACTGTAAGGTCGAGCTTCCTGAGCATAAACTACCTGAAAAGGCGATACAGCTATTATGACAACTGCTAACCAAGCTGTCACCGATGACTCAAATAATTCTAAGCATAGCCAATACATACAAGGTAATGCCAGCACGCTAAAAACCGCCGACAAACTTCTAGTTACTGCGATTGAATCTCCAAACAGTTGCACCCAAAATCTCACTGCTACAAAGTACAGGGGAGTAAGTTGAGATTCTTCTATTGCCAATCCTTTTACGGTGTCAAAAACGCTTTTATCTGCATTTATCCGCTGATACTTTTGTAGACTTTTTATTTCCTTGATTTGACCGTCACCAAACTCTTGAACAAATTCCGATTCTGTATAACCCGAAATCCGCAGAGAAGTGTAACCTTCGTCTAGCCAGTAAACTTTTTTGTCGAGATTGGCGAAACGAAAAAATATACCCAGGACTAATATAACTATCATTAAAACTCTCACCCACTTGTCAAGTGAAGGATGGTGAGAATTTAGGCGACTACCATTTTTTGTAGATTCCATTTTAAGTAAATTCAATTAGAACAACAGAATAGCCGAACCCCGATTTCTTGAAACCAAGATAGCATATACCCGACTTCTTTAAGAAGTCGGGTATCAAATCTTAATCAAACGAGTTTGAGATTAATCATCCACTCCTTCAATCGGTGCAAAACCCTGCCGCTGAATATTTTCGGTTATGGTGCGGGGTTCGAGGAATTGCAGCAAATAATCCGGGCCGCCAGCTTTAGAACCAACTCCCGAAAGTTTGAAGCCTCCGAAAGGTTGTCGCGATACCACAGCGCCGGTGATTCCGCGATTGATGTACAGGTTTCCGACTTCAAAATCGGATGCGGCTCGATCGATATGCGAAGGCGTGCGAGAATACAATCCGCCGGTTAAAGCAAAATTCGTACCGTTAGCAATCGCAATCGCTTCGCTGAAATTTTTTGCCCGAATCACCGACAAAACCGGGCCGAAAATTTCTTCTTGGGCGATAGTTGCTGTGGGCGATACTTCCGTAACAATGACTGGGCCGACAAAATAACCGGTTTCCGGTGCCGGCATTTCTAAAGCTATTTTAGCTTCGGCGCGGCCTGTTTCGATGTATTCGCGGATGCGCGAATGGGCATTTGCATCGATCACAGGGCCGACTTGAGTGCCGGGATTTTCTGCGGGGCCGACATTGAGCGATCGCGTCGCTTCTACCAATCTTGCCACAAAATTATCGTACACCGATTCGACCACAATTACTCGCGAACAAGCGGAACATTTTTGGCCGCTGTATCCAAATGCCGAATAAACTACGCCTGCAACTGCTTGGTCTAAATCCGCACTTTCATCGACAATAATTGCATTCTTGCCGCCCATTTCAGCAATTACTCTTTTCAGGTGTTTTTGCCCCGGCTGCAAAATTGCAGCATCGGCATAAATCTGACAGCCTACTTCCTGAGAACCGGTGAAAGTAATCATGTGAACGTCAGGATGTTTCACCATGTAAGCGCCGACGGTTGAACCTTTGCAAGGCACGTATTGAAATACGCCTTTGGGGATTCCGGCTTCCAGCAAAATTTCTGTGATTTTTGCTGCAATTACTGAGGAAACTTCCGCAGGTTTGAGTAAAGTACAATTACCAGCAACCAGCGATGCAACTGTCATGCCGACGGGAATGGCGAGGGGAAAATTCCAAGGCGAAATGATTAAAGAAATGCCGCGCGGCTGATAGCTATAGCGGTTAGTTTCTCCGGGGATGTCGTAATTTTTTCCTTGTTCTAACCGTTCCATTTCGTCGGCGTAGTAGCGGCAAAAATCAATAGCTTCGGAGACTTCGGCATCGCATTCTCTGACGGGTTTGCCGACTTCAAACACCATCCAAGCTGACAGTTCGTGCCGCCGCTGTTCCATCAATTCTGCGGCTTTGCGGAGGACGCCTGCACGCTGGCGTACAGGGGTTTTCCGCCAACTGGTGGAGGCTGATTTTGCTGCTTCAAGGGCTTGTTTCGCCTGTGCTTCGGAAAGCAATCCGATGGTGCCGACTACTTCTGTGGGATTGGAAGGGTTGAGTGAGTTAACTGTTGCTTCAGTATTTTGGTACTCGCCATTGATTAGCGGTAAATAAGTTTTACCTAAGTTGGCGCGCACTGATTTGATGGCTGTTTCTGCTTGTTGCCGCAATTTGGTATTGGCGTAGTCGGTATCGGCAACGTTGGGAAATACTTTGCTGTAAACTAGCTGGTCATTTCCGTTAGCAACGGGCGCGGCTAATAATTGTTCGATCGGCATTTCTTCGGAACTTTGCCGGATGAAAGAACTGTTGGCGGTATTTTCCAGCAAACGGCGGATCAAATAAGCCATTCCCGGCAGCAAATCGCCGTAGGGGCAGTAGACTCGAACGCGATAACCTCGATCGACCAAAAGCTTAGCCAATTTGTCGCCCATGCCATACAGCACTTGCATTTCAAAGCGGCGGCGCGGTATATTGAGAGTTTCGGCAATGGCGATCGCCCTCGCTTGCGATCGTACATTATGACTGCCAATAGCTGCATACAAATATTCGTGATTTTCTAACAGCAACTGCGTCATCTGCTCGAAATTGGCATCGGTAGCAACTTTGTCATTGTAGACCGGCTGCGGCCAATCTTTCTGCATCGCTTTGATAGTTTCCTGATCCCAGTAAGCACCTTTTACCAGCCGCACAGTTACCGGATTTCCGCGTTTTTTTGCCCAGGAAATCAGGTTTCGCAAATCTTGGGCACTGTCGCGCAAATATGCTTGCAATGTAATTCCAATATCCGTGCGACTGCGAAACTCTTCCTCTAACAATAAGTCTTTGAGAATTGTCAGAGTTAAACTTTTGTAAGCATACTGTTCCATATCAAAATGAACAGCAGCGCCCAACTCCTTCGCGCGACGCAGTAAAATGCGAATTCTCTCGCTTACTTTCTCCTCACTACCTTTAGCATCCAAAGGGTCAAACTGAGAATAAAAAGCCGTTAACTTTACGGATACTTGCACTCGCGGCAGAGTTTCGCCGTCCGCTTTGTCAATTGCATCTACCTGCGGCCAATTCTTCGCTGCCTTCGCCAGTTCCTCCATCAATTCCAAATAGCGGTTAAGATAAATTTGCGCTTCAGTTTCAGTGATAACAGCTTCCCCCAAAAGGTCAACTGTAAAACCCATTTTATCTTTGCGAAGCCGCTCTAAAGTTTTAACTACCTGCTTGATATTTTCCCCAGAAATATACTTGTGCGCCAAAGTTTCCACCGCAGGCGCAACCGTCGTCGCAGCCAATTGTCCAGGAATCGACTCAGCGTTAGTAAAATTGAGCAATTTTTTCAATGCTTCGGGCAATTCTACCTCTTGGGCCGTCAGGTATTCTTGCAGGTGGCGGGCAATTTCCGGCTTGCTGCGGAGTGCCGGCAAACAGTCGATGAATCGAAACAACTGCACCCGCAGTCCGGGGCTAGCCATCGCCCAATCCATTAATTTGTCGTCCCAGCGCATTTGGTCTTGCAGTTGACCGAAAAAAGATCGCTTTTTGTCTTGAGTTGCCTTCAGGATTTCTTTGGCAATTTCCTGGGTTTTTGCTTCGTAGATGTTTTCAGATACTTGTGCGATCATTGGTAATAAGTAATTGGTAATTTGTAATTAGCAACAGGGGGGCTGATGTATTTTGTAACTACCCCCTGATACAATTATAGTTGCTATTTGACTTCAATTTTAACTTGGTAGTTTGCTTGGCGATCGCCTGAAATTTCAATAGTATAATCGCCGCTACTAGCTAGTTGACCTTGCCACTGACCTGTGCTATCAGCAGTACCTAACTTTTCACCGTTAGGAGCAATAATTGCGGCGCTGACTTGACCTTCTTGAACATTTATTGTCATGCTTTGGCCGCTATTGCACTCCAGTAAGTAGCGCCTGGATATGTTGGCTCGCAAACTATTGCTCAGAGTAGTTCCCGTAGCACCGGCTTGAAAGTAAACTCGCTCGGTTACAGGGGTTTCAACCACAGCGGGAGAAGGAGAAGGAGAAGGCAACGGCGAGGGCGAAGCTTGTTGCGGAACACCAGACAGGGAGGGTATTTGAGTGGGACGAGGCGACGGATAGATTGTGGCTGGCCCTGCCACTCCGGGTGCTGGGGGAAGTCCGGGCCGGCGGTTGGCGGGCGGTGTGGCGACAGGCGGAGGGCTTTCGGGGAGGGGTACGTCAGCGGGTAGTTTGATTTGAAGGTTCGCTCTTTCCTGATACATTCTCCACGCTAGCAAACTGCCGAGACTAAGGACGGAACCGACTAACATTCCGCTGAGAAAAACTGCTAAGATTTGCCAAGTTCGGGCTGGTTTTGGTTCTGGGTTGGTAGTTGGAATTGTTGGAGGCGGATAACTTGTAATTTGAGTTGTTTCCGGCGTACTATCGGCGGCAATTGGAATTGTTTCGGCTTCGTGGATGGGGGTTGAAATATCTTCTGGCGCGGCAATTTCTGCGGAAGTTTCTGCTGGTGCGGAAGTTGCATCGGCACTGGCAATTGCAGTGCGATCGAACTCATCGCTGGTAGGGGAAATTGTTTCCGGTTGCTGAGTCAAAATTTGTTTTTTTTCCTGTTCGTCGCTCATGGGGCTAAATTTATTTTACAAATACCGCTTTTAGACATTTTACGTTACTGGTGCGATCGCCTGCACAGCACCCATAGGGCACGGCTATTGACAAAATGCCGTCCGTGTCGATCGAGAAATCTATCTGCTGGGGCGATCGCAATTTACCAACTTTTTAAATCTCTGTTACTTATTGAGATGGACGATTGACTCTAACCAGCATTCCTCTCAATGTTTCCACATTAGAAATAGCCTCCGAAATACGTGTAGCCATCCTCTGTCTGTCCTGCTGATCGTCTTTGCAGACAATGATACCAGCATGATTAGGTTGTGAAGCGTGCAGTCGAATAAAATCGATTCGATTGAGTGTTAAAACTGCCCGTTCCTTTGTGACAGCAAAAGCCAGGACATCTTCATCAGGAATGCCCAGATTTGCATTACTCGCTTCTTGTACAGTAAGCACATCATGACGTAAAGCGCGAAGTAATTCAACTACTACCCGCGGGAATTGTTCATCTGCATACAAACCTGCCATGATATTAGTCTATATCGTTCAACTTAATCGCTGCTTCAATCTCGTCAGGAAATGCTTCAGCATAAGCCCAGGCATTTTTCAAGTCGCTAGCACTAAGATGCGGATAATCTTCTAAAAGTTGAGCATCAGTTGCACCTAATCGACGAGACTCTATCAATCCCCAAACAGAAATTCTAGTCCCTGCAATCCTGGCATTACCGCCGACAACACCGGGAGTTTTTTCAATTCCCTGCCAGGTGTTAGCTAAACTTTGAGCTAATATCTGTATTGCTTGAGCTTTCTCAGGCGGCGTCAGGGAAAGCAGTTGCGGTTCTAATTCTTTTAGTGTCATAGTTAATCAGCGGTTTGGCTGCTGGGAATGTCGTATCTATATTATAGCGATCGATCTTTTTACTGGTAACAAGAAACCACCAAACATAAAAATGGTACTTTTGTGGAACAGGCATCTTGCCTGTTCATAAAAATGGTGCAAGATATTATTATTTGTAGCGTTCCTCTCTAATTAAAGCGGTACTATCTAGTATCATCCCCATATTGGCCGGACGAGACTCGCGACGGTGGCTGATTTCTGCCAATATTTCTGTTACAGACTTTTTACGTTTTCCTGAGAGGGGTTTTGTCTCTGTTGACAACTCGGCTTCTAAAATGGCGATCGCAAACGCGCTAATCGAGCGGTTTTGAGCCGCGGCTAACTCTTGCAGTCTCGCGTACAATTCCTCTGGTATATTTTCTATTTGCAGGGTAGCCATCTGTTAAACTCCTAGCATAGTTTGGCTAAATATTAGCATAGGGAGGCGGGTTTATGAGGTATATTGAGGTTTACTGTTGGGTGGGGGCGGGTTTATGAGATTGTTCGTTACAGGCGAGTATTGTTGGTGAACCCGCCCCTACAAATTCCTAATTCACGATTCCTAATTCACGATTCCCCATTCCCGATTCCCAATTAGTAATTATTAGGCAAAGACTGCCAAAAAGGCCGCTCTTCTGGCTTCCTCACAGTATTCGTCGCCGACTGCACGTTTCCTTTCAATTCTTGATAATACCTGTCATCCAGAAAACTAACGCTGACGCCAGCAGGAAGCAGCAGTTGGCGCAATCTTTCTTGAGTGTAATCTACACCGTCAATCATTGGCCCGCGCGGATTTGAAACTAACAACTTGCCGTTAACTGGCACCGAATTGACCATATTTGGCCACCAAGCATAACCGCTGTAGCCAAACATCACCGGAACTTGAATAATTTGGTCGTCTCGGAGTAAAAACTCTCTTTTCAACTTCTCTATAATCGGATTAAGTTTCTGATTTTGCAAATAGAGATTGTGTTGAATTAAAGCGCGATTTTGCAAGGCGGCGCTGACAGTTGTTTGAGTGCTCAAACCACGATTCATCGTCACATCGCCGTAACCTCTTCCCTCCAATTCTTCCAACAGCTTAACTCCGGCTTCGGGACTGGCGATCGCCATTACATATTGTCCGGGAGTTTGAGTGGGAATAAAATTGATAATTTCATCGACTTGGCGAGTCAAAAGCCAAGAAGTATCAATATCCACCGGCGGCCCTTGAATTCGCTGAGCTTGAATAAAATCAAGTACCTCTGGATTAAAAGAAGCATTTCCCGAATTCCCGTAATAAACTCGACCCATTGGGTGTCCGGGGATCGGCGGTGTTACCTGCAAATTGCCGTATCCGTCAGACCACTGACTTACAGGGTCTAAAGAACGAGGATTGCCAATTTTAACTACTTTCAAATCCCGGTCTTGAGTTAATTTAACAGGCGGGTTTTTCTCTGGTTCGCTATTGCTTTTTAGGGCGACATTAAACAGGCGTAGATCCGATTTTTCGGGCAATTGAACGTAGCCGTTTTTCTGGGTATCTTGCATCCAAGTGCGATCGCCCTGGAGAACTTTTACTTTAGCGCCCGTCGGTTCTACTGCTTGTTTTAGTTGCGAGATAAATTCGCTGTTTACCGCGCCTCTGTCGCTGACCTGAACTTCGGTTACTGGTGCTGTATTGGGCGCTATCATCCAAGGACTAACGCCCATTTGGATTGTGGTGGAGGCGATTTCTTGACCGTTGCTTTGGGCAGTTGCTTTGAGATTAACAGTGCCGTTCCAATTGCGATCGGCAAATTGTTTGGCTTCCACACCTAAAACAATATTCGTGCTGAAAACTAGAGGTTTAGCACCGGATATATCTACAGGTTGCCAGCCGTCGCCCGTCTTCTGAAAAACGCTGATGTGAGGGCTAGCAATGCTGTCAGCCGTGATAAATAGTTGAGAGGTTTTGAAGTTTTCCGACAGTGTTAAGTTAACTTGAGAAAGCATTGCTGCACGGCGGGGAGCGCTAACTTTGGTTTGTTTCCAAGTCGGTATCTTGCCGCGATCATTATTGCGATCGTTAAATGAAATTAGCGCGCCCTTGGACAAAGACCATTGTTCTTTTCCGGCTTCGTCTTGCTCGTTAATTTGGCCATCTCTGTTGGTATCTCCCGCAAAGAAAAAGTTCGGCGGGGACGCAGCAGGCGTAGCTGGGGCGGGAGTTGGTGTTGCAGTTGATTCAGGAGTTGGTTGAGGAGTTGCTTGCTGATTTCTCTCTAACTCTTGTCTTTCAAGTTCTTGTCTGGCTAATTCTTGTCTGGCTAACTCTTGCCTTTCAAGTTCTTGTCTGGCTAATTCTTGCCTTTCAAGTTCTTGTCTTTCAAGTTCTTTCCTGGCTAACTCTTGCTTTTCAAGTTCTTGCCTTTCAAGTTCTTTTCTGGCTGCTTCTTGCCTTTCAAGTTCTTTCCTGGCTAACTCTTGCTTTTCAAGTTCTTGCCTTTCAAGTTCTTTCCTGGCTAATTCTTGCTTTTCAAGTTCTTGCCTTTCAAGTTCTTTCCTGGCTAATTCTTGCCTTTCTAGCTCTTTCCTGGCTAATTCTTGCCTTTGGAATTCTTGTCTTTCTAGTTCTTTTCTAGCGCGTTCTTTTTTCTCTTGTTCTTTTCTCTCTATTTCTCGACGAGCAAATTCTTTTTTCTCTTGCTCTTTGCGGGCTCGCTCTCTTATCTCTTCTTCCTCGGCTCTAACTTTCTCAACAGAACGTGCAACTTGCATTTCATAGGTAGCGACACTGAGGTTTCCTTGATATTCGATGGTTTTGTCGATCGCCCGATCGGCCAAAAAAGAATCGTGAGGAATGAGTCGCAGCGTATTGATAGCAATTTGCCACAGGCGTTGCGACTGTTCCCAAGTAGCAGAAGAAGGATTAGAAGTGCGTCCAATTAAGACTGCTTGGGCGGCAAATTTAGCAGCCTCGTCCCAATTATATTTGGCTGTTTCTTCTATTTGAATCTGAATCTGAACGTTTTGGAGTTGCTGCGTCAGAGTTTGAGATTGCTGACGGTGGATTGCTGATTTCCAAAGTTCTGCAGGAAACGGGGCGCTGTCGGGAGTTTTGGCAAGGTTATCTAATTGTACTTTGAGCCGATCGCGCAATTTGTAAAGTTCGGGGAGGGATTGCGGAGTTTCGGCCTCTGGCTGTCGCCCAGAGAGTGCTAGTTGGTAGTTTAGGGAAGGTTGAGCCACTGTGGCGGGAACTGCAACCCAAATAATACCGATGACGACACCGAAACCATTGATAATGGCGATCGCAATATATTTAACCAAGCGCATATAGTTTATCCTCAGACACGCCAATAATTCTACCTAATATTGGGAGCAATGGGGGATTTAATTATAAGGTTGTGAGGTGGGGAAGGGCGAGGGGCTTTTTTTCAGCTTTGGGGACGTATTACCCGAATCAATTTGCCAGTCAATGTTTCTTCAGCAAAAATAGCTTCATCAATACGTGATGCCAACCTTCCCCAGTTGCGATCGTTAGTGCAGGTAATAATACCAGAATGATTAGGTTGGATGCGATGCAGTCGGATGAAATCTTGCCGATTGAGTGTTAACACCGATCGAGCATCACTCGTTGCAAATTCTAACACTCGATCGTCAGGAATTTTAAGTCCAGCATTTCCTGCTTCTTGAACAGTTAAAACATCGTGACCGAGAGTTCGCAGAATTCTGACAACAGCTATTGGGTATTGCTCATCTGAATATAAACGCGCCATGTTTTAGGCTTCCTCATTTTCTCGGATTGCCAGTTCAATTTCATCAGGATAGGCATCAGCATAAGCCCAGGTATTTGCCAGATCCGCCGCACTAATAGTGGGATAATTTTCTAGCAAATCGGCTTCACTATATCCTATACGACGAGCTTCAACCATTACCCAAACAGGAATACGAGTCCCCGCAATACAAGCCCTACCACCACACACGCCGGGAGTTTTTTCGATTCCTTGCCAAGTATTGCTTAAACTTTGGACTAATAGCTGTATTGCCTGAGTTTTTTCAGCGGGAGTTAATGCAAGGAGTTGTTTTTCTAATTCTTTCAGTGTCATAGTTTGCTATCTCAATCATTTTCTCTAATTGCTTGTTCAATTTCGTCTGGGTAAGCATCAGCATAAGCCCAAGCATTGACTAAATCAGCCGCAGTCAAATGGGGATAGCACTTAAAAAGTTCCGCATCGCTGCATCCGAGACGGCGATAACCCACCAGTACCCAAACTGGTATGCGAGTATTGCCGACACAGGCATCCCCTCCACAGACACCGGGAGTCTTTTTAATGCCTAAAGAACCGTTGGTTAAATTTTGAGTTAGGATGCTGATGAGTTTAGCTTTATCAGCGGGATTTAAGGTTAAAACTTGAGTTTCTAATTCTTGTATAGTCATAAGTGCGATCGCTCGGATTTGATATTAGTTAGATTATAGCAAATTCCCGCCATGTTTTAGGCTTCCTCATTTCTAGCGATCGCTGCTTCAATTTCCTCTGGGTGTGCCTCAGCATAAGCCCAAGCATTCGCCAAATCTGCTGCACTCAAATGAGGAAAATCTTGCAAAATCCGCACATCATTTGCACCCAGAAGGCGATAATTTACCAGCGACCAAATAGGTATGCGAGTCGTGGCAATTCTAGCATCGCCGCCGCACACGCCCGGAGTTTTTTCTATTCCTTGCCAAGTATTGCTTAAACTTTGAACTAATAGCTGTATGGCCTGAGTTTTTTCACCTGGAGTTAAGGCAAGGAGTTTTTTTTCTAATTCTTTTAGTGTCATTTTTTCCGATCTCAATCATTTTCTCTAATTGTTTGTTCAATTTCCTCTGGGTAAGCATCGGCATCAACCCACGGATTTACCAAACCAACGACGGTGCGATCGGGAAATGATTCTAGAATCATAGCGTCGGAAGCACCTAAACGGCGAGCTAGACTTAGCTAAAAGCGAGTCCACCATCCTCTCGATCCCCCCTAGCCCCCCTTAAGAAGCTATGCCTTACTCACATCTTTCTTAACAAAACTCAGATGGGTGTAGCAGCAAGGGTTAGAGCGTCGATGGTGAA
>NZ_JAUBTK010000067.1:0-42528 GCF_036702455.1 Microcoleus sp. D2_18a_D3 | reverse complement strand
ATGACTAATGACTAATGACTAATGACTAATGACTAATGACTAATGACTAATGACTAATGACTAATGACTAATGACTATGTTTCGTGCAGTTCGTAAGCAGCGACAATCCGCTGCACTAGCGGATGTCGTACCACATCCGCCTGAGAAAATTCGCAGAAAGCAATGCCCTCAACGTTGCGTAGAATATTTTGGGCAACTGACAATCCCGACTGTTGGTTTGGCGGCAAATCTGTTTGAGTGATATCCCCCGTTACTACCATTCTCGATCGAAAGCCCAGACGAGTCAACACCATTTTCATCTGAGCCGGCGTCGTATTTTGAGCTTCGTCCAAAATTACGAAGGCATTGCTGAGAGTGCGCCCCCGCATATAAGCTAAAGGAGCTACTTCGATCAAGCCTCTTTCCATTAAATCGGCCATTTTTTCAGGGTCGATCATTTCTTGCAGGGCGTCGTAAAGCGGGCGCAAATATGGATCGACTTTTTGCTGCAAATCTCCCGGCAAAAACCCTAATTTTTCGCCAGCTTCCACGGCTGGCCTGGTTAAAATCAGCCGTTCGTACTGCTTGCTTAACAGCGCTTGCACGGCGAAAATAGCTGCTAGAAATGTTTTGCCAGTACCAGCGGGGCCAATGCAAAATGTCAGGTCATGCGTGCGTACTGCTTGGACGTATTGCCTCTGCTTGAAGGTTTTGGCTCTAATTTCTTCGCCGCGGCGGGTTCTGGCGAGAACGTCTCGCTGCAAGTCTTGTAAATCGCCTTGGCGGTTGGTATCCAAAGCTTGGCGCGCCGTCTGGATTTCAACTCCGGTAATATTTTTGCCGGATTTCCAATAGTCGGAGAGCGATCGCACTAATTTATGACACAATTCTACTTGACTTTTTGTGCCGGAAATCAGCAGTTCTTGCCCTCGCATTACTACGTTAGCACCGGTTTGCTTAGAGATCATTTTCAGGTTTTCTTCTTGATTACCGGCCAAGGACATGGCGCTTTGAGTGCTCGGTAACTCTATTATTAGTTTTTCATTCATGCCAACATAAGCTCCTCCAAATAAGCAATTAAAAGTTAACAACTAAACGTTAAACCACTCACTATTTGCGAACAAAAAAACGCCCGTTACTAGGTTTTACCTAGTATCTAAGGCGTCTTTTAGATTTAGCTCCCAAATGAGTTTGGTGCTTGAGGCACAAATCAAATCTCCCTTCTATTAAGTCAGGCAATTTTAGATTTTAGGTGGGAATTTTTAGATTTTAGATTAACCTGATGCCGCTGACATTTGAAATTTTAAATTTTACATTTGTTTCCGATCGCAAAACCGGCAATTTCAAACAAAACGGCGCTTGTAATACAAACTCTACAACAGGCAATCTAAAATCTAAAATTCTTTCTGGGCTACGCAGTTAGTTAATAACCGGGAGTATTCCTGCTCGTTCTAAACGTAGGTGTGTTAGTACGGCGAGGTTGTTCTCTCGGAGTTCTGCTAGCTAAGGGACTCGGCGACGGAGGTGGCGTCCGGGGTCGGAAGTCGCCGCGCGGCTCCCGCGAGCCGCGATCTGGGCGATCGCGATCCGGGCGATCGCGATCGCCCCTGGGCGGGCCAGATCCACGATCGCCCGCCTCACCATCGTATATATCTAAGTAGAGGGACTGACCCGCCGTTTGCGCCACCGCTTCGAGCGTAGTTCTAATTGCCTGAATATTGCGTCCGCCCCTACCGTAAACCCGGCCTTTGTCGGGATCTTCAAAAGCAAGCCTAACCCAGACCCGCGATTGGCGCGGGTGCAGTTCGCAATCAACCCGCAAAGAGCCTGGGGTCTCTAAAAAAGGCCCAATTAAAAATTTAACCAGTCCAGCATAGTTGGGACTAGCTGACTGCTGCTGTGCTGGATTCAACGTTGGCTCCGGCTCCGACTTGTTCAAATACATGGGCTTTTCTCAGGATGTCACGCACGGTGTCAGTTGGCTGAGCGCCTTCTTGCAGGCGCTTGACAATCGCTGGAACATCCAGCCTGGTTTCATTATTTCTGGGGTTGTAATAGCCGAGCTCTTCTAGGGGACGGCCGTCGCGGCGGGTAGAACTGTTCATCGCTACAATCCGGTAGCTTGTCTCGCGTTTTTTCCCGTATCTCTTCAATCGCAGTTTGATCATCTTCTTGCACAATAGTCTTGTTCCAATTCTAAGCTATTTTTTGAACCTCCCCACATCTAAAGCCGGGGGATTCTTGCCCACCAATCAAGGCGACAACGGGACATTCAAGTATCCCTCTACTCACTCAAACAGCTTAAAGCTGAGATTGCGTATACTTTCTGAGTCCTTCGTATGTTTAAGTTTGAACGCTCCATACCCTGCCATTATTTGCCCTTTAACTATTCCAAATCTAGTTGGATCTGTCCGTTGCTGGGATTGCTCCATACTAGGGTACTTCAATGCGCCGAAGGTTATTCCTACTCACTTTTCGCTTGTGCTGATTATACACGGCGGTTTCAACCGCTACCGACTTATCCCCATGTCTAAAGCTAGGGGCCCGGCGGGCTCGTCTTTCGGTCAATGCTCCTTCCTCGAACCCCAACTCAACCCGTATTTCTTAACCTCCGACCAAAATATCGCTACGATTTGCTGCCCCCAAGGCAGGTCTGGCGCCGTCAATGTGCGGTGTAATTGCTACTGGCAAAATCGATGCAGTTCCCCACTGCTGCACCAATTTTTGCAAAAATATATCTTGCTGCGCTCTCAAAGAGTCCCAATCGGTGCCGCGATTAATAATTGCAAACCAAACTAAACCCCGATCGCGCGTGGGTATGGCTCCCGCCAAAGCAATCACCGTGTCCAAAGTACCAGTTTTCACCACAGCCGATCGCGGAATGTGTCGGTATTCCAAAGTTCCTTTATCGCGCCCGGACACCGGAAACAAGTCAGCAACTGTCAGCCCAGTCGTCTGAAGGTTGCGGGCGATCGCCTGCATCATCCCACAAGCCGCCCTGGGAGACATCTGATTTTCCACTCCCAATCCCGAACCGTTAACTAATTGAAGTTCCTCCTCCGGCACTCCCGCAGCCCAAGTCGCTTGCTGCTGGACTATTTTTGCCCCCCCCAAATCGTCGGCCAGCATCTGAGCTATTTCATTGTCGCTGTGGACGTTCATCTGCTTGAGAATTTCGGCTAAAGGAAGCGATCGGCGCTTTAGCAGCAAACGCCCCGAAGTCACAAATTTCTCAGCAATGACGCTGCCGGCCACCGTTACTTGCGGCTTTCTAGTTCCTGGAGCCATCTTAGAATACATTGCCACCACGTCCGCAGGCCAATTGCTACCCTCAAGAGCTTGCCGCAGTATCTCCCCCGCCACCACAGGATCTGACTGGTAATTCATGCGGAAATTGCCTGTCACCACCAAATTTCCCGCCACGCGCTCGATACCCATTTGATTGAGAGCATTGCCAACGGCGATCGCCTCCTCCCACACAAACAGCGGATCGCCCCCGCCGCTGACCACCAAATCCCCCTGCAATACACCATTCCTAATCGGCCCCGTTCCCCGGAACCGCGTTTCAAACTGATAATCCGCGCCCCAAGTCTCCAGGGACGCCAGAGAAGTCGCAATCTTAGTCAGCGAAGCCCCAGGCATCAGCGTCTTGCCCTGCTGACTTACCAGCGGCACCATTCCCGCTTGCACCCAAATTCCCTGATTCCCATCAATCAGGTTCTTGTCTTTCAAATCTTTTAAATATTCCCGCACCGTCGCTTCTGCGGGCAAGTCTGGATTTGCCGCATTTATTCGCCCAAAAGCCAAATCTTCGGCCACCACTAACCCGGGTATCCCTCCCCGCCAAGCCAGCACTGACGCAGCATTAGGCGCGACAGTGCCTACCCCAGCCATGTCGAGCCACAGAGACATCATCCCTGAGCTAAATAAATCCAGCATTTTTTACTCCTAAAGTCAATCGATTTGAGATTTGAGATTAAAGAATTGAAGAAAGCGCTCCCACTGATAAATCCGGGGGCTTGTGATCAGGATGGGGAGCTTTTTTCTCGCTCCACGGATGAATCCGGCGTTCCCGGACTAAAGTGCTTGCGGTGATGTAAACTATTTCATTGATTTTTTCAATATGCCGTCAAAAATAGTAAAGTAGTGACAAAACAAGTTCTATCAGAGTAGTCGGAAATAAGAATTGTCCGATCGCCCTAGCGAGCCGATTTTAGTTCTTTATTCAGACTTGTGGATTCACGCTCCTGACTTCCTGGTAGAATTTTTAGTGTTTCTCAAACATTGGTCAATGGGATCGACACGCGCAAGAATTGCAATAGACGCTATGGGTGGGGATCATGCCCCCGCCGAAGTTGTAGCTGGAGCGCTTAAGGCACAAGAAGAATTAGGCGTAGAGATTTTGCTGGTGGGCGACCCGCAGCAAATAGAAGACTCGCTCCGGCAACAAGACGCGATCGGCCGCGTCTGTACAGGTCAGCTAGAAATCGTTCCTTCTGAAGGAACGGTGGAAATGCACGAAGAACCTTTGAGTGCCCTCAAACGCAAGCCCAACGCTTCGATTAACGTAGCGATGAACTTGGTAAAGCAGCAGCAAGCTGATGCTGTGGTGTCCGCCGGTCACTCCGGCGCGGCAATGGCTGCTGCCCTGCTCAGGTTGGGCCGGCTTCCCGGAATCGATCGCCCTGCGATCGGTGCGGTTTTACCGACAATGGTACCGGGCAGCTCTGTACTCATTCTCGATGTCGGCGCTAATGTGGACTGCCGCCCCAAATTTTTGGAGCAGTTCGCTCTTATGGGAACTATTTACAGCCAGTGCGTGCTGGGCGTCGCCGAACCTAAAATCGGCCTGCTCAACATTGGCGAAGAACCTTCTAAAGGCAACGACGCGGCAGTGCGGACTCACCAGTTATTGGTGGACAACCCGAACATTCCTTTTGTGGGCAATGCCGAAGGCCGCGACGTGCTGTCGGGGAAATTCGACGTGATTGTCTGCGACGGGTTTGTCGGCAACGTGTTGTTGAAGTTTGCCGAAGCGGTGGGCGAAGTTGTGGTGCAAGTTCTTAAGGAAGAATTAGTCAAAGGACTCCAAAATCAAATTAACGATCCTCTGCTGCAAAAAAGCTTGCAAGGATTTAAGCAGCGGGTAGACCACGTTGAACACGGCGGCGGTTTGCTATTGGGCGTTGCTGGAGTTTGCATTATCAGCCACGGTTCGTCTCAAGCTGGCTCGATTTTTAATGCCATTCGTTTGGCGAAGGAGGCTATTGACAACCAAGTGCTGGAGCGAATTCGATCGTCCAATAACCAAAGCGCTCTGGAACAAGAAGCTTTCAACAGTTGACAGTTGACAGTTGACAGTTGACAGTTAACAGCTTGCCCGCTGGCTTAGAGAAGGGTTGACCTGTGAGGGCGACCTCTAAGAAGGAAGTCCGAGGATTGGAGTAATGAATCGTCTGATTTTAATTTCTCCCGCTAGGGACTCCGGCTTTCAACCAATTCTTTCTAGTAGGAATTAAAAATTAAAAATGTCAAATTAAAAATGTCAGCTTAAACCAAATGTTCTGCTTAACTAAAAGCAATTCAAGCAGTTTTAAAAAGAAGTTTAATTGGTAATTTTTAATTTTTAATTTCTCGATTGATCGCTCATAAATGGAGAGGAATGTTGCAGCAATCAGGGTTCGGCATTGCCGTCACAGGTAGCGGTTCTTGTACACCGCAGGTTTCGCTCGATAATAACGGTTTGAGTCAGATAGTAGAAACTTCTGACGAGTGGATTGGGGCGCGGACGGGCATTCGTTCCCGGAGGCTGGCGGACGATCGCACTTCTTTGTGCGATTTAGCGTCGGAAGCATCGCTTCAGGCGATCGCAATGGCAGAAATTTCGCCAACAGATATTGATTTGATTATTTTGGCGACTTCCAGTCCTGACGATTTGTTTGGGACTGCCAGTAAAATTCAATATCAATTGGGCGCAACAAAAGCTGTGGCTTTTGATTTAACAGCAGCTTGTTCCGGCTTTGTTTTTGGTTTAGTTACAGCCTCGCAGTTCATTCGGACAGGGGTTTATCAAAATGTTTTGCTGATCGGAGCAGATATTTTGTCTCGCTGGGTGAATTGGTCGGATCGGGGTACTTGCATTCTCTTTGGAGACGGTGCAGGTGCGGTGGTATTGCAGGCTTCAGAAGTTGATTCATTTTTGGGATTTGAAATTCGCAGCGACGGCACACAAAATTCGTCTCTCAATTTGGCTTACAAAGCCGAGTCAAAAGAATTAATTGAGGGCGTCAGCGTCGCAGTGGGTGGATTTCATCCCATCACAATGAACGGTCAAGAAATTTATCGCTTTGCAGTAAAAAAAGTGCCGGAAGTCATAGAAAAAGCTATGTTTCGGGCCAATATTAACGCTGCAGAAATTGACTGGCTGCTGTTGCACCAAGCCAATCAGCGGATTCTCGATGCAGTTGCCCAAAGGCTAAAGATTCCCCCCGAAAAAGTAATCAGCAATTTGGCAAAGTACGGCAATACCTCAGCGGCTTCAATTCCCCTTGCCTTAGACGAAGCCGTGCGTCTGGGTAAAGTTAAACCGGGCGATACTATTGCTGCGGCTGGTTTCGGTGCAGGTTTGACTTGGGGGGCAGCGATTTTTAAATGGGGAAGGTAATATTTGGCGGCCGGCTGTAAACTTGCCCTACTTATTGTCGGGGCTGTGAGACTTGCAAAATACAAATCCTTGAACCCGCCATACATAGGGCAAGGTGTGCAGCCACACACCCCCGGGACAGGAGTTCTTGACAAGCGCGCCCTGAAATAGAAAATCCTCTATTCTTCGATCGACTTTCCCCGGCTAGAAGGTGGAAAATTTTGTTACTGCTATTAATTTAATTAAAGTAGCAAAAAAAATATAAAGTTCGTAAAAACTGCAATTATTATGTTAAAATTGTGAGTCGCGAGTAGATAGTTCGTTAACCAAAAGATAGCGGATACCAGCGAGCGAACTTAGAAGCGGAAAAGAAAGAATTTTTGCAATCACCAATTAGCAACCACCAATTAGCAGATTACCGGAAAAATGACTAAAACAGCATGGGTATTTCCCGGACAAGGTTCCCAGGCGATCGGGATGGGTGCAGACTTATTAAACTTGCCAACAGCCAAAGCCAAATTTGAGCTCGCTAAAGAAATTTTAGGTTGGTCTGTCCCGGAAGTTTGCCAAAAAGAAGAAGCAAAACTATCTCGGACTCTCTACACTCAGCCTTGCTTGTTCGTAGTAGAAAGTATTTTGACCGACTTAATGCGAGAAAAAAGCGATCGGCCAGCAGTGGTTGCCGGTCACAGTTTAGGAGAATACGTCGCCCTCTACGCAGCAGGCGTCTTTGACTTTGAAACGGGATTGCGCTTAGTCAAACGCCGCGCCGAACTCATGGACACTGCCTCCGGCGGGCAAATGGTGGCTTTGATCGGGTTCGACAGGCAGGAACTAGAACTGCAAATTCAATACAGCCGAGACGTAGTGCTGGCAAACGACAACAGCGAAGCACAAGTCGTGATTTCTGGAACGCCCGCAGCAGTAGAAGATTTGCTTGCCAAAATCAAAGTCAAACGCGCGGTTAAATTGAATGTTTCCGGTGCATTTCACTCTCCCCTGATGGCCGGGGTGGCGGCAGAGTTTCAACTAGCGTTAAAGTCTGCAAGGTTTTCCGATGCTAAAATGCTGGTGCTCTCGAACGCAGAACCGTCAGCCACTACCAGCGCAGCCACTTTAAAGCAGCGGTTGACTCAGCAGATGACCAAAGGCGTGCGCTGGCGTGAAATTTCCCTGCAATTGCCACAACAAGGAATCGATCGGGTAGTGGAAATTGGCCCCGGCAAAGTTCTCACAGGTTTGATCAAACGGACTTGTCCCGATTTAGCGCTGGTAAATGTTAGCAGTTTTGCAGATTTGCCCGCTTAATCTATTTTTAACCTGTGATCAAATCGCAGACCGTAAAATTGAGAGTTAACCGGCCCTAAGATTGCCCAAAAACGAATCGCACAACAGGCAAATCCGAATATTACCTGTTGTGCAACTTGGGGATAGACGATCCAGACGGTTAGAAAATATTAATCAAAAATCTAGAAATCGATCGACCTGACGGGGCGATCGACAAATCCTGATGTAAACTAGGCGTAAAAACCAAGCTTACCGAGTGTTTTATATGAAAAAAGTCCTTTACTGGTTGATGGGCGACAAGGCAGGCAGAACCATAGTAGGTGCCTGGAACTGGATGTGGGGACTGCCCGTAGAATCCGGCGGCCAGGTGTCGGTGGCGGTAGCCGAAGAGTCACTGCGATCGATGCAAGAATCAGTGCAAAAGCTAGCAGCAGCAGTCTCCACCCAAGTTGCAGCCTACCAGCGCGCCAAAACTAAATATGAAGAAAAAGTTAGGGAAATGCAAACCGTAGAGCGCCAAGCCATCACAGCCCAGCGCAACGGCAACGAAGAAGCAGCCCGCTTGGCAATGTCGAAAGTAATTCAGACAGAACAAATTCTGCCGCAGTTAGAAGCTCAAGTAAAACAAGCCGAACAGTACGTCAACGCTTCCAAAGACAAGCTAAATCGAGAACGGATGAAGCTGGAAGCCTACAAAACTGATATGCAAAATATGAAAGATATGGCTGAGATTAACGAAGCCCTCGGAGCCATATCCAAAGTCAACAACGACCTCAGTATCGATTCAGCTCGATCGCAGTTTGAGCAAGCCAAAAACGCCGTCCACGGTCGCAACCTCAAACAGCAAGCTTTAGCAGAAATATCTGAGAACCCCCAAGAAAGACTTCAGGCCGAATTAGAAAATATGACCTTAGACGATGAAGTTAATCGCAGGCTACAAATGTTAGACGACTCCAACAACAAAGAACTTCCAAACTAAGGAGAGTTTATGGCTAAGAGTGGGCCTCCCCCCATAGTTTTTATTCTGTTATTTCTGTTGCTTGCCGGTGGCGGTTGGTTCTTTTTTCTCAACAAACCAGCATCGCAAGATGTTAGTAACAATCCCCCCACTCCCACACCCGCAGGCGATGGCGTCCCACTTCCCGTCGCACCAGTAGTCGGCGGCGCTTCGCCTGTTGCAGCTAGTTCCTTTGCGCTTCCAGCTTCTGTTCCTGCGGGCACGGCGGTGAGAATTGACGGTTCCACCAGTATGGTGACAATCAATCAGAACCTCAAGAACGGCTTTCAAGGGAGGTTTGCTGGCACTACAGTCGATGCCAAAGCAAATGGTTCTGCCAAGGGAATTCAGGATTTGGCGCCGGGAACAGCCGATATTGCAGCGGTATCGCGACCTTTGACGGCTCAAGAACAAGGTCAGGGTTTAGCAGCGGTGCCTGTTGCCCTAGATACGATCGCCCTTGTAGTTGGCGTGAACAACCCCTTCAAAGGAGGTTTAACCTCCGCTCAAGTTCAAGATATCTTCAAGGGAAATACTCAAAACTGGTCGAAAGTCGGCGGCCCGGCGGGCCCGATGAAAGTAATTAACAGACCGGCAGTTAGTGGCACTCAACAAACGTTTAAAGAACAAGTGCTCGGAGGTGGCGAGTTTGGTACGACGGCAAATATTACCACGCTCGATCGAGATGCGACAACTCCCCTGCTGCAAGCTTTAGGCAACAACGGCATTGGCTATGCGACTTTCGCTCAAGTAGCCAATCAGAAAACTGTGCGCGTTGTTCCGGTCAACGGTGCGACGCCGGATGCTGGTAACTATCCTTACAAGCGGCAGTTGTACTACGCTTACAAAAATCCTCCTAGCCAAGCAGTTAAGGATTTCTTGGGCTATGCGACTTCTTCGGAAGGACAAAAAGCGATGCTGGCTGGAAATTGAGCCTTTGCAGAGTTTTGACCTTCAGGAATTCGCCAGCATAAATTCTGGCGCTACACAAGCAAATAGTCCGCCAGAATAAATTCTGGCGCTATACAAGCAAAGTCCGCCTGCGCGGACTATATTCTTCAGTCCGCGCAGGCGGACTTCGTTTGACAAGAAGCGGTTTAAACCGCCGAATAATCTCAAACGGACTCGATTCTGATAGGCTAATATTCGATGTAATTTAAAATCTAAGGTTTTCTGTGAGCAAAAGTCGCGAACCAGTCGAAAGTTTACTTCTCTACTATTTATTCAAATGGTCAATTGTCAGCCCGATGCTGCACTTGTACTTTCGCGGCCGCATCTACGGTGCAGAAAATGTTCCAGCAGAAGGGCCGGTGGTAGTAGTCAGCAATCACGCCAGCGATTTTGACCCGCCGATTTTGTCGAATTGCATGAGGCGACCTGTCGCATTTATGGCGAAGGAAGAGTTATTTAAAGTTCCTATTTTGAAGCAGGCAATTACGCTTTACGGTGCTTATCCAGTGAAGCGGGAAAGTGCCGATCGCAGTGCAATTCGATCGGCTATCAATTCTTTGGAAAATGGCTGGGCGACGGGTGTATTTTTGCAGGGAACTCGCACCCCAGACGGCAGAATTACTGAACCGAAATTAGGTGCTGCGCTGATAGCTGCTAAGGCAAAAGCGCCGCTGTTGCCTGTTAGTTTGTGGGGAACTCACGCGATTTCGTCGAAAGGTTCGGGAATGCCGCGTCCGGTGCCGCTGACGGTGCGAATTGGCAAGTTAATTGAAGCGCCCGGTTCTTCGGATCGCGAGGAGTTGCAAGCGCTGACTCAAAGATGTGCGATCGAGATTAATGCCATGCACGATTTGGGTCGCTGATTTTATAACTTTTGTTGCGGTTTTTCAGGTTATATCTACAGATAGATGAATGCTGAAGATAAACATCGAAAAATATCAATATAAGTGATTGAAAACAAGCGCAATAATTAGGCTTGAATTTGAGTTTAATTTGACAGGGGATAAGAAGAAAGATATGGTAACAAGCAATCAAACCCGCGCGTTGGGATTGTTTTCTAAGCGCGAAGATGCCGAGCAAGCTCTGGCAGAATTGAAATCTTCCGGGTTTCCAATGGATAAAGTTTCGGTTGTTGCTAGGGATGCAGGTGAGTCTGTAGGCGATACTCAAACTAGCACTCAGGTGGGCGAGAAAAATCTCGACACAGGATCAGCAGTGGTTGGAGAAACTCTGACAAATAGTGCTTTAGCCAGCTTCCTAGTGGGTCTCGGAAGTTTAGCTATTCCCGGAATCGGGCCGATGATTGCAGCGGGGACTTTCGGCGCCTCACTGGTGGCTACCGTAGCAAGCACTGGCGTCGCGGCTGCGAATTTCGGTGGAGTGGTGAAGGCTTTGACTGACTTGGGAATTCCCGAAGAAACAGCTAGAATTTACACCGATCGCCTGCGGGCCGGCGATTATTTGGTGGTAGTAGATGGCGCTGAGGATGATATTAGTCGGGCTCAAGGGGTTTTCAGCAGTCGGGGCATTCAAAATTGGGGCGTTTTTTAAACAAGAATTGTGCACTAAGTCTATCCCTAGGGCGATGCACACCTCACCATTGGTGAGAACCATTAGCTCAAATTTAGTACCCGACTTTTGTTTGAAAATTAGCGTATCGATCCCCCCTAACTTAAAAAGGGGGGAACCGGAAACGGTCTTTCGTCGGCCGGGAAGGGCATTGAGATTCGGCTAAAACGCCGATCGAGACCGGGTTTTAGTCTTAAGTTGGCATTAATTCATTGCCCACCCCCTCCCTACAAGTAAATTATTGATTTTTATCGCTCATCTTTTGATGCTGAGGCGGTGACATAAGCGACAGCTAAAGGCGAAATTTTTTCTGTAACTGCTGCGATAACTTGGCGATCGAAGTCAGCCCACACTCTGGGGCGATCGAACATACAAGGCTGCAAAACCCCCCACAATAAGCCGTCAGCACAAAGGTGAGCGTGAATCAAAGCTCGATGTCCGAACTCTTTTGCCTCAAAATGTTTGTTGACTACTTCAGGATTTGCTGTTTCAACATCCTCAACAAAAATCGAAGGTTCAGTTCGCAAAGCTGCTGCAAACAAAGGGTCTTCTTCCCCTAAAGATTCTGGTTCTTTTTTCCATTCCGCGTCCCCAATCTCTGGAAAGTTCGAGTTGCGACGCCAGCAGTAAGGTACTCTGCCTCTTTGCGTTTCAGGATTGCGGAGGTAGAGAAAGACCCGATCGCAATTTAACACCTCGCCTAAAGCCGGCACCAAAGCCGAAAAAACAGCATCCGGCGTTTTGCTGTCACTCAAAATTTTATCCAGAACTTGCGGCAGAATTTGGTCGGTCATTAACTTTAGCTTTTGAAGTTCATCTACTAATTTTAAACTACTCGTTCTCTTCTGTTACCAGAAAGAATTGGTTTAAAGCCGGAACCATAAGCGGGAGAAATTAAAAGAAGACTATTCATTACTCCAATCCTCTTCCTTCCAGGTAGATGTCGCTATAAAGCGGTCAACTGTCAACTGTCAACTGTCAACTGAAGCATTTATCATCAGCGTCTTCCCGGTGTCTTAAATCGCTATAGAAAACAAGTTTTAAAACCAGAGAGAATGGCAAAAAATTAACACTTGCTCAATGCTTTCCTGGGTTTATTCAATTCGGGCTTGGCTGAAGTCAGCACCCGTATAACCGGTTGTCAGCCAAAGAATAGCCCTAGCGCCGTCGCGAATAGCTTTTTCCACCGGTTCGGGGGTTCGCCCAGACGGAACTGCCACAGGCTTAAAGCTAATGCCTCGACTACCGAGTACGATTTCGCCGATAATCTGAGCTCGCCGCATATGATCGTCAGAAGTGATCAGATACACGCTCTCAATCCCTCTAGCTTTCAATTCATCTACCAGCGTAGTAAAATTTGTTACCGTATCTACCGCTCTGTAGTCTAAGTGCACGCGATCGGACTCAATTCCCGCTTCTGAAAACACCCATTCCGCGAACTCCGGATTGCTCCCAGACGACACCCAAATCGGCAATTCAGGGTGATCCAGAGCAAATTTGGCGGCAAACACCTCTCGCTCCGTAGCCCCACCTAGAACTAACAAAGCTTGGGGTCTCTGAAATTCGCTCTTAACCTCCTGATAGCCAAACCAACACGCCATCAAAAGCCCTACTAGGAACCAAAAACTGCGTGAAGTATTCAAAGGCTGGTAACGTCGCGTGTTTGAATTGATTCTTAACCACATCTAAACCTATAAAAATTTTATGTAACTCACAAAGGAACCATAGCAAAAAATACCGCACGTATAGCCCACTAACAGGAATTAAAAATTAAAAATTAAAAAAGGGTCGCGGGATCATAGATTTTAGATTTTAGATTTTAGATTTTAGATTGACTCTACGCTGGTGGTGGGGCTTAAACAGGTGATTTTAGATTTGAGATTTCAGATTTTAGATTTCAGATGGATTCTATAGAGGTTCTGCGTAAGTCCTCGTCTTCAACCAAGTATTCGTCTGTGGGCGAATTCGTTAGCGGATATGCAAAAAAGAGGGGCAAAACTTAGGCTTTCCCCTCCTGCTGTTAATTTTTCTTGATTTTTAACGGGACTGGCCGGGTTCGAACCGGCGACCTAGCGCTTCAGATTTGTGTGAGTTTCCCCACTCTCTGGACTATACCTTCACCATAGGCTTGCAGCCTTTAGGTGGTGACCGTCTAGTCTCTAAACCTTCCTGATTTCAATATAGGCGATTGTTTAATCGCCCTGAACTCAGGCTTGGCTTGGTATTGCCTTAGAGTCATAGGAACCCATGAACTCTTTAGGTTTCACCAAATTTGACCACATTCACTCCCAGAGTTTCCTCGCAGGGTGCCCGATTCTTCAGGAGGCGCTTGCTCTATCCATCTGAGCCACAGCCCCAGTTGCTAAACCGTTTTGATTATAGCAGTTAATGTCGATTTTGAATTTTTTATTTTCGATGATTAGCGATCGCCAGTTGCGAGTTTCGCAGCGATGCGGGCAAAGTTTTCTGCAGCGGTGAGTTTACCAGCACCATAACAGGCGCGCTGCCTCCATGCGGTGACGGGGAGATGTCCGGGGGGAGCATCTTCGTTGAAGGAGAGCTCGCTGTAATATTTCCAATTTTCCTTGACTCGCCAGCCGACTCGATCGCAAAATTCAGTATAATTTGCCTCGGTACTTTCCCAAATCTGCTGCTGCACGCTCAACCCGAACCGCCCGCTGCTGTATTGTTGCCAAAGTTGGTCGATCGTGCAAAGGTCTGTAGGAGGAAAACTGTCAATATCGGCTGCACTCAGCCAGCCTTCGTCTTCCCTGACAGCGATTTGCAGCAAGATTTCCCAAGTGTGTTCATCAGCTTTGCGCCATTTTCTGGTTTCTAATAGCTTTGTCAGTTGGCGATAGTCCATCCCCACTTCGGAGATAGCCGGAGTTGAGTCAGGTATTGCGCTTATTTTGTCTTCCAGCCGCAGTAGAGTGCTGACAATCAATTCGGGGTTTAGTTGTTCGAGGCGGTACAGAACCCATTCTAACTGAGATTGAAGGTACGTGCGGGCGATCGCACCTTGCTGCAATTCCCCATGCAACTCATCAAATTTAGCTGACCAATTTTGTTGAGTGCGGGTCAATTCCCACATTTGTTTTGCCCACTGCAATCTAACTTGTTCTTTTTTTAAATAAGTTTTGGAAGGCTTAGCACGTTGCGGGTAGGGAGTCACATCCCAGCCGCAAATCGAGCAAAACTCTGCTTTTTCTTCTCTGTATTCAGCACCGCACACTGGACAGTTAGACATATTGCCATAAATTCGGTTGCCAAGTAATTATAGGACATCTGGTAAATTAACCCTAATTCGATTAGGTACGCACTTTGCACCCTACCATTACAGTGTATCTTTACTAATGTTCGCTTTTCGCACCCCAAAGTTAGGGTGAATTATACTGTTCTAACAAGGCAACCGAATAGTAAACAAACTGCCTTTGCCCAACTCGGATTTTACGTCAATCGTACCGCGGTGAGCTTCGACTATTTGGCGGCACAGGTGTAATCCCAAACCTGTGCTGGATTTCTTGTGAGTTCCCGAGCTAAACCTTTCAAATAACTTTGCTTGTTCGCTGGGAGAAATGCCGGCGCCGGTGTCTTTGATTTCTATGATTACCCATGCCAGCGGTTGGTTTTTGAAGCTCGTATAAGCAGGTGAATTGGCAGCTTTTAAGCTGACATCTATTGAGCCATTGTCGGTGAATTTAATCGCATTTCCGATTAAATTTGTCATCAAGCGGTGCAGTTCCAGACGATCGCCCGGATACTTCGCAATCGGTGCACTTTCTGCACTTTCTGTCAAGTCTAAATTTATCGACAAACCTTTAGCATCCGCTAGGGGAGCTAGTTCTTCAGCTACTTCTGTAATAAGCTGGCGCAAGTCCACGGGAGCGAAACTTAGGGATTTGCGGCCTGCTTCGTAGCGGTAGACTTCCAGCAGCATATTTACCATCGCGATCAGGTTTTTGTTGCTGCGAACCATCGTCCCGAAAGCGTCGCGCATGGGAAGCGAAATTTCTCCCAAAGCTCCCTGCTGCATTAAACTTAGCATTCGATCGGCTGCTACCAGCGGCGTCCGCAAGTCGTGAGCGAGTCGGGAGACAAAATCTTCGCGCTGGAGGGCGATCGAATTGCGCTCGTCTACGCTGTGTTTTAGCCGCAGGAGCGATCGTACCCTCGCCAGCAGTTCATCCATTTCGACTGGTTTGCGGATGAAATCGTCTGCTCCCATGTCCAATCCCTGCACTACGCTGGCACTGTCGTGAGCAGTGATCAGCAAAATCGGCATAAAGGGCAATTCCTTATTGTCTCGGATTCGTTTAGTGACTTCGTAACCATCCATTCCCGGCATCATCACGTCTAGCAGTACCAAATCCGGGGCTGACTTGTCAATTTGACTCAAGGCAGAAAAGCCGTTTTCGGCGGTGCTAATTTCGTAACCTTCTTCTTCTAGGATTGTCTGCACCAACAAAACATTATCTGGTGCGTCGTCTACCACCAGAATCCGATCGGCTTTTGTGGCATTCGGAACAGATAAATAACTCATTTAATTGTTAGCCTGGAAATAAATACTAACTTTAATATGGCATCCGATTTATGTTTTCACATTTTTCCACTTCTTAACTCTGTCATAAGGAATATATCAAAACTTTATCAAATCTTTTTACTTTTGAACACTCGGATGTAATATAATCTACTACTTGGTTGTCATAGTATGCACGCCGTCCCAATCATCGGGCGGGGGTACTTCCAAATAGCTTAGGGATCGGTCGAGGTGAACTTCCACAGGTCGATCGTTCGGTCGCATAGCTAAAGCCGCTTCAAAACAATTAATAGCTTTGTGAAAATTTCTAGCAATATAAGCATCCCTACCGTTGCTGTAAAGTTCCAAAAACCGAACGGTTTCTCCGTCGATGGGTTCAGAACTATTTTGCAGCAACTCGTAAATACCCACCGGCTGATTTTTGCCCTTAACCCGCACCTTGTCTAACTCTCGCACCCAAATCCCTTCGCGACACAAACTGTATGTAAATTCGCTCAAAATTATATCGCAGCCGTACTCCTTTGTAAGCTGTTCCAAGCGCGAACTCAAATTCACCGCATCCCCGATTACCGTGTAATCCATTCGCTTTTGGGAACCAATATTTCCCGAAACCACCTCTCCAGAACTAATCCCAATTCCGAAGCGAAACGGATCGGCACCGGGGCGAGAATCATTAAACTCTTTCAAACGGCGGCGCATATCTAAAGCCGACTGAACCGCCATCCAACCGTGACTTTCCGGAGGATTCAGCGGCAGGGGCGCGCCGAAAACCGCCATTAAAGCATCGCCGATAAACTTGTCTAAAGTGCCTTCGTAGTGGAAAACGGCCTCCACCATCGTCTCAAAATATTCGTTCAGCAGGGATACCACATCGGACGCTCCCAAATTTTCGGTCAGCGTGGTATAGCCACGAATGTCGGAAAATAAAATAGTGACTTCTTTGCGTTCGCCCACCATCAGGGCGCCTTCACCCAAGGCCATCACTTTATCTACGACTCCAGGAGTCAGGTAGCGGTACATCGTATTTTTCATCCGCTTTTCGTGGCTGATGTCTTCGAGTACCACTAAACCGCCGCGCACGCCGCCCTCTGGATTGAGCAGCGGGTTGACAGTCAAATTCAAACTACGTTCAATTACTTTTATTCGAGAGGCGGGGATGGGCAGCGGACAATAAGGGTGATACAGGGCAGAATTTCGCAGCGCAAATAGAGATTGGGCATTAGCTAATTCTGCCAGCGCTACTTCCTCAGTCCACGCGCGGTTTTCGCCCCAAGCGTAATATAAATTAGGATCAGTGTGATCGGGCACGGCCAAAATATAAGTTTCTTCTTCTTCTTCTTCTTGTTCTTTTTGTTGGGAATTGAGTGTTTTTTCTACCAACAGTCCCACAGTTAAACTTTGTTCGGGAACGTAATGTCTGGCAGCATTTTTGAGACTGTCTTCTAGTCGAAATTGCAAATTGTCGATCGGCACAACTTCCCAAACATAGCGATTCACAAGTTTCTCTTCCCAAATCTGGGGATTGTGTTTGCTTTTAGCTTGATTTACGGGATAGCCCAACAATTCTATGGCTGCTTCGTTGATAGTCACAACTCGCCCCTGTAAATCGGTGGAAATTACTGCATCTGAAAGGCTTTGCAGCATATCTTTTTGATACTGCTTTTCCACCATCACGTTCTGAAACAGTTGAGAATTTTGCAACGCCATTCCTGCTTGGGAATTAAACGCTCGCAAAAACTCTTCGTCGGAAGGGGTGAAAGTACCTTGGTTCTTATTAATTAGCTGAGTTACCCCGATCAGCTCACCTTTAGCGTTATGCACCGGCATACACAAGACAGTCCGAGTGCGGTATCCCGTTTGCTGGTCTGTAGAGGGATCAAAGCGGGGATCGTCGTAAGCATCTGTAATATTTAGAGGTTGACCAGTCGAAGCCACGTAGCCAGCAATTCCCCTATTCGCCGGAAGGCGGACTTCCATCATCGTTGTGCCGTCAGCCTTAGCTAATTTTGTCCAAAGTTCGTTGGTTTCCCGATTTAACAAAAATAGCGTGCTGCGATCGGCCTGCATCAAGTCGCGAGCTTGATCCATGACAGAGCGCAAAGTGGTTTCCAAGTCAAGACTTTGACCCAAAGTCGTGGTCGCTCTCAAAAGTGCGGCAACCCCTCGCTGGTTGCGGGCCACGACGTAGAAAGACTGACAGCTTTCGAGAATAATCCCGATCGAATCTGCAAAAGCCTGAAACTGTTGTTCGTCTTCCTCGCTAAAGGAGACTTTGCCAGCTTTATTTAACAGTCTGACCACCGCTACGGGTTCCTGTTGGCTCTTGCTGCTAAAAATCGGCATACAGAGCATGGTCTCGATCTGGTAGCCCGGTGGTTCGTCTACTTCGGTATTAAAATACTCGTGCGATCGAGCTTCGGCGACATTAATAGATTTTCCGGTTGTTGCTACGTAGCCTAAAATGCCTGCATCCATAGGCAAGCGAACTTCTACATCTTCGCCCGTAAGTGGATCGGCTGTTTTGTGCCACAGTTGATTTTTGTTGGAGTCAACCAAAAAAATAGTTGTCCGGTCTGCTTGCAAAATTTGACCAATTTTGACAGTGAAGGCATCTAAAAGTTGCTCTAAGAGACTTTCGAGTGCTTCATTGTTAATCAGGTCCATCGCCCGGATAAATTGCTGAAATTCAGCCGTGATAAAGTCCAGCAGGCACACTAATTCAGGAACTGGCAGGCTCTTAACACGGGAGGTCAATGCCCCCATAAAATTGACTTGAGTCAGTGTAGCCAGAACGCTACCAGTATTGGAGAATGTCATGATTAACTGCTTGCTCAGAGGGGTAGACTGACCGCAGGTCGATCGGCGCTAGATTCGGCGGCGGTGCAAACTCTTGAATTTGTTTGCCAGCGCATCGGCACTCGCTTGTGGTTTTGATGAATCGTGAGTTCAAAAGTGGCGCACGCAACTTCAGTTTGCTTGTTATGTATGCTCGATCGATCTTTTTTACAACCTCGATACTGATGAGGGTTCGTCAATTCAAGCTGAACTTGAGTTCGCAAAACTGCCAGCCTGAAAATTAGGTGACAGGCTTTAGTTCGATCGAGAGTGCAGTGTGGATTTGACGCTCTGTGCTCGGCCCCAGCGCGCGGTGTGACAGTTTTAGCGCACTCGGCGACCGTATCCGGTCAGGTAAAGGGCGCTATGAAAGCAGCGCGCAAGGCATTCCTACAGAGCTTACTCATAGTTTAATGGTAAACGCAACAGCAGGATAACGACGGTAATTTATGCAGCAAAAAAGTTCGATCGGTCTTTGAAAACATCCCTGTTCACTACCAACTAACGATCGAACAGCCAAGCTAAGCTGGCGGTGATGTTTAAAGGTGCTACAGATCCTGACATTTAGGCCGCTCTGGGCATAGACTCGGCAAACACCACTGATTGATAGTACCGCTGCAGTTGTGCGGCGGCGGCGGCCCAACCCCAGCGTTCGGCTTCTCGGCGAGCGTTATGGCGCAAGGTTTCCCGTTCTTCGGGATTCGCAAACAGACGCTTGGTGGCGGCGAGTGCTCCTTCTTCGTCGGCGGGGTCAAATAAATATCCGTTAACACCGTCGGTGACGATATCGGGAATTCCGCCGCTGCGCGCCGCCACTACAGGCGTCCCCGCAGCCATTGCTTCTAGGAGCACTAAGCCCAGGGTTTCGGTGCGGGAGGGAAAAATGAAGGCGTCGGCCGATGCGTAAGCTCTTGCGAGTTCTTGCCCCTTGAGGTAGCCGACAAAATTGGTGGGTGTACCGGCAAAATATTGTTCCAGGGTTTGCCGATGCGGGCCGTCTCCCACTAAGGCGAGGCGGGCGTCGGGAATCGCTGCGAGGACTGGTTTGATGCGTTCGATTTCTTTTTCTGCACCGAGGCGGCCGACGTACAGCAGCAGGGGGCTGTCTGGGTTATTTGCAGAAAGGCGCGATCGCATTTCTCGACTTGCCAATTCCGGGACAAACATTTCAGTATCTACACCCCGCTGCCACAAATCTACTCGCTCAATGCCGTGGGTTCTCAATTCTTCTACCATTGCTGTAGAAGTACATAAATTCAGTTCTGCTTGGTTGTGAGCACCTTTGAGCAATTCCCACAATAAAGGTTCGAGGACTCCAAAACCGTAGTGGTGCAAATATTTGGGCAAATGCGTGTGGTAAGAAGCCAAAATCGGAATGTTGAACTTTTTCCCGTAATATATACCGCCCAATCCCAAAATAGCGGGATTGACAACATGAATAATATCAGGTTTAAACTGCTCTAATTGGCGACCGACAGCCGGAGAAGGAAGTGCCATTTTCAATTCCGGGTACATCGGCAAAGGCAAACCCTCCACACCGTAAACTCGTGCGCCTTTGTATTCTTTAATCCCGTAATCTGGAGAAAATATCAGAACTTGTTCGCCCGATCGCTGCAAGTGATCTACCGTGTGAATCAGTCTGGTAACAATGCCGTCTATTTTCGGCAGGAAAGTTTCAGTGAAAAGAGCGATTCTCATAATAAATTGTTTAGGAAACCGATGATAATCCTAGCCTCTGGAAGATGTCGGGGTCGATGACAGGATACACTGCCTCGCAGGGAGTCAGTAATTGCGTGCGATCGCCTCCGTTATATTGACGCTGTTGCTGCACGAATTGGGAAATATCCTCAATTTTAACAATCCATTCTCGCGCGTAACTAGCTAAAACACTGCCGCGCAAACCGAGTTGAATTGCCCGCCGATCCATTTTCGATCCATTTGGGTGATGGTCCGGGTCCCATTGCAGCCGTACAGCCGAATTTTTAACAGCTTGTTGCCATTCTTTTTCGCTTCCATACACTGCAGGAACGAAATTAGAATGGACAGCAGATGCTAAAATTTCGTCCCAGGCCGATCGCTTCAGCCAAATAGCAAGAATTACTTCTTGTCCGGGTTTTGTTCCCCATGCCGATCGATACATCATCCATAGAAAATTTGGCTTAATCCAACTCATACGATTCAGGCTGAATTCCCCGCCGAAATAACCATTTTCCGCTGCAAAATGACCGATCGCCGGACGGTAGGCTTGGTACACTACGACCGTATGTTCATCAAATTGTGCCAGAATGTGACGACCTATTTTCGGCCATTTACTTGCCTGGTTTAAGTAGGGTTCTGTTAGCAGCTTCACCACAACTAATTACTCTCGTGATGTTTCTGGGGGCAACATACAAACTCCGTGAATTCCTATCCCTACAATTATCCCGCCTCAAAGCAATCCCACACCTTCGGCAAAGCAATTAATTCTGTGAATTTCCTTTGCTGTTCTGGCAATTAATATTTCTGTTCCAGAGGCAAATGGGGCTTCGCTATGGAATTTTTTAATTAACCGCAGAGGACACAGAGGACACAGAGAAAGAGATAAAAAAAGAGAGATCATCTTAATATACAGCAAACTCCATTCAGAACTTGCGAACCCTTCTCCTCTCTTCCCTTCTTTTCTCTTACTTCGCGCCCTTCGCGCCTTCGCGGTTCGTTAAAAAGCTCTTTCCCCGCAGAGAGAGGCCCGAACTTACTTCCAAGAAACCTTCGGCAAAATTTGGTTTTTATCGACACGGTGCTGATATTTTGTAGCAAAATTCAGCAGAGAATCGAGCAGGGAATCTGAGAGATAGTGCGGTTGCAAACCGAGGTCTAGCAAATTGGTGTTTTTGGCATTGAAATAATGTTCTTCTTTCTCAACTCTGGGATTTTCGAGGTGGTTGATTTCTACTTTTAATCCCATTGCCATGCCTGCTTTTTGCACCAAGGAGGCTAAGTCGCCGACGCTGAATTGTTCGGTGAATTGGTTGAAGACGCGGAATTGTCCGGCTTCTGCGGGGTTGGCGATCGCCAATTCCACGCACCGCACGGTATCCCGAATGTCTAAGAAGCTGCGGGTTTGTCCGCCCGTGCCGTAAACTGTCAGAGGATGACCGATCGCAGCTTGGATGCAAAATCTGTTCAATGCTGTACCGAATACTCCGTCGTAGTCCAAACGGTTGATCAACAGTTCATCCATGCCGGTTTCATCTGTGAGCACGCCGTAGACTACGCCCTGATTTAAGTCGGTGGCTCTTAAACCCCAGATTTTGCAAGCAAAATGGATGTTGTGGGAGTCGTGGACTTTTGACAGGTGGTAGAAACTGCCCGGTTGTTTGGGATAGGGTAGTGTATCCTTGCGCCCGTTGTGTTCGATCGTGATGTAGCCTTCTTCAATATCAATATTCGGCGTGCCGTATTCGCCCATTGTCCCCAATTTCACTAGGTGACAGTCGGGGAAGTCTTCCCGGATGGCGTACAGCAGGTTGAGTGTCCCGACGACGTTATTGACTTGAGTGAGGACTGCGTGTTCGCGATCAATCATTGAGAAAGGTGCCGAACGCTGTTCGCCGAAATGGACGATCGCCTCTGGTGCAAATTTTCTCATGCTTTTGCTGAGAAAATCGTAGTTGGTGATGTCACCGACGAACAAGTCGATCGACTTGCCCGTTAAATCTTGCCATCGCTGGAGTCTTTGCTGAATCGGTGCGATGGGAGTGAGGGTGTCGCTGCACAGTTCCAGATCCCAGTGCCGCCGCACGAAGCTGTCGAGGATGCCAACTTCGTAACCCTTGTTAGAAAGGTAGAGTGCGGTTGCCCAACCGCAATAGCCATCGCCACCAATAACCAGGACTTTCATAAATCAACGGTGAATCTTGCTTGCCAATACTGGGTTAATGTACCAGGTATTGGTGCATTCTGAACCTTTAATCAAGCGTGTTCGCCTAGGAAGGAGTCTGTTTTTTGAGATTAAACCTGAATTTCGTCGGCGAAACTGGCCCGGCGGGTGAATTCAAAGGGGCCGGCCTGGGCTCCCCAGACGTGGGCGTCGGTTTCTGGGTCGCGTCCGCGATCGTGGCTAATAAATTTGTCTTGGTCAATCTCGAATTCGCTGTCTAGATAGGTTTTTTTGCCCTTTCTGACCACCGTGCAGCCTTTTCCGGGTTCGACAGACCCTTTGAAGCTGTTGCCCGTCCACTGCGTAATAAAGGTGCAGCCGGGAAGTAGAGTCAGTTGTGCTTTTTTGATTTCTTGCAGCCGTTGCGGGTCGCGGGCAGCGCCGTAGAATTGTTCTTCGTTTTCTATGGCATAATTTTCGATGTCGATTCGATCGCCCACCGGGACTAATTTCAAAACTCGGACTCGGTACGGTACATTCAGTTCAATATCGTAGGCTTGTTCTAGGTACAAGCTGATCCCCTCCAGAACTTCGACGGGCAAAGGTCTCATGCAGACGCGGATGTGGGCGAAGAAGGGCGGGTTTTCAAAGGCTTGGGCTTGGTTGCTGAAGTCGGCGGCCATCCAGCGGGCGAGGGTGACGATATCGGTGGAATGAGTCATTTCGATTTTAGATTTGGGATTTTAGATTTTGGATTTAGGGAGTAGAAGTTATTTTAGGGGAAAGCGGGCGATCGGCTATAGAAGGTAGTTATATGGTTTACGAACAAGTAAAGAAACTGCGGCGATAAGTACGGCATTAATCAACGTATCCCATTAGCGAGATCGCCCTTTTCTTCTGCCAACTCTCGAATTTGTAGTCGAACTCGCCCCATTGGTTCGCCCTCAATCTTCCAAAACCTCAACCAAATCTTCCATCGTCACCAAAAAACTGGGTCTGAAGCCCCGTCGTTCTACGACGGCTTTTTATTGATTTTCCAGTTTCCTAATCAACCCTCTCAGTACGTCTGATTGAGAGCGCATTGTCTTTGTACAGTAACGGGCAAGAATTTCAGCTTCTTGAGAACTGATGCGTATATGCAATCTCTTATCTTTTTCCATAACTTCCACGATGTGTACTCAGTTTATGTGTACAATATAGCAAGGAGGTAAAAACAATGCAACGCTGGAACTACAAGTTAAAACCAAACAAAGAGCAAGCCGCGCTCATGGTCCAATGGCTTATAACACTGCGTAAGCACCGTAATTATTGTCTGAGAGAACGCGAAATCGGCTGGGAGACTAACAACAGAAATGTTGAAACGCCAATCAGCTATGCTTTTGGGTCTTATTGCGAAATAGACACCCGTTTAGAAGTTGGTGCTGTGTGTCCTCTTAGTTGTCCGGTTGTCAAGCATGGCGTTATGTCTGCAACATTAACCAAGACCAGTAAAAAGCTAGGTCTGTGTTGGGATAGCGCTGGGGGTATTCAAAGTAAGAGAACTACTGAGTTAAGAAAAGAAAACGAGTGGTACAGCCGTATTGATTCAGATGTGTTGCAGCGAAACCTGGCTAAACTAGATACTGCGTTTGCAGGTTTTTGGAGTCATAAAAGAGGCTTTCCGGCTTACCGAAAAGCCTCAATTTTCAAGACCTTCGAGTACAAACCGGGGCTTGCAAGTTTGAAAACAACCGAGTTTATCTTCCTGGTATTGGTTGGATGAAATACTTCAATAGCAGAAGTTTTCCATTCAATGTAGAAATCCGAACTGTAACCGTCAAGCAAAAAGGGACATATTGGTACATCAGTGTACTGCTTGACGACGGAGTGAGACTGCCAGAACTTATCGAACCTAAGTCAGTTGTTGGGATCGATGTAGGAATAAACAAGCTTGTGTCCCTTTCAGATGGTAGCTTTATTGAGAATATAGCTGTTGCAACAAACTATAGAACAGCTCGACGATTAGCGATAAGAAATCGTGCTGCCAGTCGCAAGCAAAAAGGCTCTAGCAACAGGAAAAAAGCACAGATCAAGCTGTCTCAAACCCAACACAAGCTAACCCAAAAAAGAGACGGATATAACTGGAAAGCTGCCGATAAGATAGTTAAAACGGCTGATGCTGTAGCGCAAGAAAACCTAAAAATAACCAACATGGTTAAACGCGCCAAACAATCCCACGATGGAAAAGGAGGTTATAGGAAGAATGGTGCTGCTGCCAAGAGTGGACTTAATAAAAGAATCCTAGATTGTGCTTGGGGGGATATTTTTGGAAAAATAGCGTGGCTAGCTGCGAAGTCTGGCAAGCCTGTATTTGCAGTTAACCCCCGACACACTTCTCAAGAGTGTCCTAAATGTGGACATACAGAGAAAGGCAACCGAGACGGAGAAAAGTTCGTGTGTCGCGCCTGTGGTTATGCTGAACACGCTGATACAGGAGCCTCTAGGAAAATAGCCAAGAAAAGCGGTTTATCATTTCCGCGTAATCAAAAAAGACTACCTGCGGACTGCGGGAAAGTAACGCCTTTGGAAATATCAATCCCTAAGTGGGTTGAGCCTAGGAACCTTAATTTATCGGTTAACTCGCAGTTATCTAATGTAGAAAGCGGTTATCCAGAAAAAAGGATATCCGGATTAATTTCCGGAGAATCCCCGCTGCTTTAGCACGGGGAGTGTCAAGTCGAAGGCGCGGGCAATTTTGTAGACAGCAGAAAGATCGACTGTATTCAAAGCATCGCGCCTCCCGTAGCTTTTTACTGTGTTGTAGTTGACTCCCGAGCGATCGGCAACTTGCTTTAGTGTCCAACCCTTTTGCTCAGCTAGTTCTCGAATCCGCAGTCTAACGTATCCCATTAGCGCGATCGCCCTTACTATTCCAAAAACTCGACCAAATCTTCAATCATGACATCAAAAGCAAGGGCGATCTTCTGAACGGCACTCAGATCGACCATACTCATCCCATCATCGCGTCTAGCGTACCCTTTAACCGTGTTGTAATTAACCCCAGAGCGATCTGCCACGTCTTGCAGCGTCCAGCCCTTTTCTTCTGCCAACTCTCGAATCTTTAGTCGAACTCGCCCCATTTTGTCCTTGACAACAGGTTAGATTTAACCTTAAACTGTAAAAAATTCAAAACGATCGCCCTCCTAGCCTCGAAAACTTAAGGGCGATCGCCTTTTCTACCACACCCCACGAACGTGGGGAAGGATTAACCTATGATACCAACATCCCAGCCCAAATTAAACACTCATCCCTGGTGTATCGTGCGGCAATTGCCAAATATGCAGCGATTGGTGGTTGCTCGGTTCCACCGTCGAGGCGATGCTGAGGGATACATACAGATTTTACAGCGGTTGTTGCCAACTTCTAAACACGCGATCGTTTTTGATACGACAGGGGCTGAGAAATTGGCACAAGTGCGATCGACTCAATTAGAACGAATGTTGTAATTAATTAGGAGCGATCGTGTTTTATAGCAAGTGCGATCGCTCCTTTATCCTCAAGGCAAATAATTCGGGAATCGAGGGATTTTAGATTTTAGATTGTAAATTTTAGGTTGAAGCCTTAACCCAATTAGTTTGGCTCAAATATGAAATTAATCACTTCTAGCCTAAAGTTATATTAGTCGAAGCATTTGCGCCGTCAATCCACAGATTAAATCAGAGATTTTTGGCGCAAATACTTTGTCGAACTGATACTTTTGCCAGAGATTAAATACTCTGGTTCAGACATCTAAATTAGCCAATTAGATGAGTTTGACAGCCCGCAGACCAAACATCAGCACTGTCGCCAAGCCGATCATGCCGCCAAAAATCCCAAAATAAGTTATTGCTCCGCTAAGAGTCATTGCAATTTCTCCAAAACAATCAATAAAAAGACCTATAAGAACTATAATCTAAAATCTAATATCTAAATTAGATAAATATGCAATCCATAATTAAAGTTGACTTGGGGCCACAATCTTACAATGTTTGCGTGCGATCGGGCGGTTTAGACGAACTCGGCAGTCTGATGGGCGATCTAAGTTTGGGCAAAAAAGTGCTGCTGGTGTCGAATCAGTCGATTTTTCGGCAGTACGGCGAAAGAGCAACAGCAGCCCTCGAATCGGCCGGCCTGGAAGTCAGTAGCTGCATTTTACCACCGGGAGAACAGTATAAAACTTTAAATTCGGTGCAGAAAATTTACGGGGCGGCTTTGGAAAACCGCTTAGAACGTTCCTCGACAATGGTGGCTTTGGGCGGCGGGGTGGTGGGCGATATGACGGGTTTTGCGGCCGCGACTTGGCTGCGGGGAATTAATGTTGTACAGGTTCCGACTTCGCTGCTGGCGATGGTTGATGCTTCTATTGGCGGCAAAACGGGGGTAAATCATCCTTTAGGGAAGAATTTAATCGGGGCTTTTCACCAGCCGCGTTTGGTGTTAATTGACCCGGATGTACTCAAAACTCTGCCGGCGAGAGAGTTTCGGTCGGCGATGGCGGAAGTCATCAAGTACGGGGTGATTTGGGATGCTGAACTTTTCGGGAAGTTGGAGAATTGCAAGCGTTTGGATCAAATGCGCTATGTGAAGGCGGATTTGTTGGCCGAAATTTTGAGCAGGTCTTGCCAAGCTAAGGCTGAGGTGGTAAGCAAAGACGAGAAGGAATCGGGTTTGCGGGCGATTTTGAATTACGGACACACAATCGGTCATGCTGTGGAAAGTTTGACGAATTACAAGGTGATCAATCACGGGGAAGGAGTGGCCATAGGTATGGCTGCGTCAAGCCGATTGGCTGTGGAGTTGGGAATGTGGGATGCTGAGTGCGATCGCCGCCAGTCTGCTTTGCTGGAAAAAGCGGGTTTACCTGCCAAATTGCCGGCTGGTGTGGATGTTGAGGAAATTTTGCATACTTTGCAACTCGATAAGAAGGTGCAGGATGGCAAGGTGCGGTTTGTGCTGCCGGTGCGCTTGGGTGAGGCTGCTGTGAGCGATCGGGTGGATGGAGATTTGATTTTACAAGTTTTGAAGGAAATGCTTTAAATTCTCGTTTTTGGGGTTGTTTAACCGTCGCTGAACGCCCATTAACGCCGATCGCCCAAGATGTTTTTTCTTCCAATCGGCGATCGGCGGTTGAGTTTAGGATTCGCTGGATCGCGAATTAATTTCCTCCAAAATTTTATCTACTCTGTTAGCAGCTTGAGTTCTACCTTGCTTGATAAATAACTCCTTAGCTTTTTTGAGGCTGGCTACTGCCTCCGCTTGGTTTTCCTTGTCTCCTTGCTGGTACAAACCGACTCCTAAATTGTTTAAAGCATCGGGATATCGATCGTTAATTTTAACCGCTTGTCTCCACTGAACAATTGCCTCCGGCAACTGCCCCTGACTTGCCATCGCCACGCCTAAATCGTTGTGAGCTTTGGCGTGCTTCGGGTTGACTTCAATTGCTTTTTGGAATAGAGCGATCGCCTCGCTCATTTTACCTTGCCCCGACAGCATAGTTCCCAACTTGTAATAAGCATCCGCTTCTTTGGGATAGCGAGCGATGAGTTGCCGGTACAAAGCTTCGGCATTGACAGCATTTCCTTGACCGTAAAGGTCGTTGGCAGTTCTCAAACCCACCGTGTAGCCTTTACCTACAACTTGGCACTTCTTCTCGGAGTTGCCTTCCTGCTTGCAAATCCTGAGTTCGTCTCCCTTCATCTCGTAGGACATAACTTCCCGAACAGCAGGGCCTCGGCGCGGTGGTTGCAAGTTCTGCGAGTGCAAGTTTTGCGATAGTTGCAGGGCGATTGTCTCAGCCCCGGCCGGTTGGGCCACTGCGGCATTGCAGATTCCTGCACCCACCAAAATGCTTGGGGCAATCCACATCAAAGGTTTGAACAAGCGAAACTCTCGATCGTTTTTCATGTCTTTTGTCGAAACGTGTTGTTGATATCCTGGGTTTCACTAGCGCCGTAAGAGTCGGAGCCGATGGGGCCCACCCGATGAAATAGTTAGTTATTAACAGTCGAGATATTTTAGCACTGTGGGGCCGAGTTTGAGTTAAATTAGAGTAGAATTCCGATCGATTCTCAGTCAACCTTAGCAGGAAAATAGAAATGGGGCAGTCTATTCTTACCATGCTCTTTGCGCTCATCCTCGGCTACGCTGTTAACTCAAGCGTCAAAATAGTCAGCGGTGGCGACGAAGCTTTAGTGGAACGTTTGGGTCAATACAAGCGCACCCTCAAGCCAGGATTCCACTTTATCAGTCCCCTGGTCGAAAAAGTCGTCTGCGTGGACACAAGCCGTGAAAGAGTTTTAGACATTAAACCTCAGTCAGCAATCACGGGAGATAATGTGGCTCTCGAAGTCGATGCCGTTGTTTATTGGCGGGTTGTCAATTTACAGAAAGCTTATTATGGAATCGATCAAATTGAAAATGCGATCGCCAACTTAGTGTTAACGACGTTTCGCGCTGAAATTGGTCGATTGCCCATGCAAGACATCTTGGGTTCCCGAGATGACATGAATAAAAAGTTACTCAAAAAGTTGGACGAAGCTACTGAAACTTGGGGCGTCAAAGTAATTCGGGTGGAAATTCAAAGCATTACACCTCCGAAAAGGGTGCAAGAAGCTATGGAATTGGAGCGCGCTACCAAGAGCGAGTGGCAAGCAATGGTCAATAAGGCGATCGGGACTAAGGAGTATATGAGGCTCTTAGTTGAAGCTTTAGACTCCCATCCGAATAGCAAGCAAGTTTTGAATTACTTAGTAACCGAAAAATACTTAGACGCTCAACAAAAATTGGGCGAAAGCGACAACGCCAAAATTCTGTTTATGGACCCCAGGAGCATGAGCGAAGCTCTGGGCGAGCTGATGGGTTCTATGCCCGATGTGACGCCTCCTTCTGAGGGCAGCCAAATAACAGTTATCGAGACTAACACTTCTCAAGACTGATTCCTGAAGATAGCGTCGGCAACCAGACAAACATCGTGCATTTCTCTGACATCGTGAACTCGCAAGATATCTGCCAAATTTGCGATCGCACCTGTACAAGCCGCCGCTGTCCCCCAAACTCTTTGTTTCGCTTCTGGCTGATTCAAAATATGACCGATGAAGCTTTTTCGCGATACTCCGACTAAAATCGGACAGTTTAAAACACGGAATTTTCGCAACTCTCGCAGAATTTCTAAGTTTTGACTGTAAGTCTTGGCAAAGCCAATACCAGGGTCGAGAATTATTTGAGATTTGTCAATCCCCGCAGCAACTGCTGCCGCAATTCGACTCTCGAAAAATTCCCCAATTTCCCCCATTAAATCCCGATAATCTGTCAGTTGTTGCATCGTCTGGGGAGTTCCCCGAATGTGCATCAAAATTATTGGCACTTTTAACTGAGCAACGGTTGACAGCATTTCCGAATCAAAAGTTGCTCCCGAAATATCGTTAATTATATCCGCTCCCGCCTCTACCGCAGCTTTCGCAACCTGCGCTCTGGTAGTATCGACCGAAATAGGAACTGAGCCAAAAATATCGGCTTTTTGTCGCAGTATTTGTACGAGAGGTATAACGCGATCGATCTCATCCCCTAATGATATTTCCACTGCACCGGGCCGAGTAGATTGACCGCCAATATCAATAATATCTACCCCCGACTTTACCATATTTTCCGCTTGCGCTAAAGCAGATTCTCTGGTATAGAAATCTCCGCCGTCGCTAAAACTATCAGGGGTTACGTTCAAAACGCCCATTAAATAAGTGCGTTTCCCCCACTCGAAAGCTTGATTTCTAATGGTAATTTTTTCTGGGTTATGTGTCATAAATTATATTTTTGGGCAGGCGGGACAACCGTCTCACAAGAATTTCATCTTGAGAGTGTTGGGTTTCGTTCCACGGGCCCAACCTACACTATCAACTAATAATAATTTTTTCTGGGTTATTTGTCATGGCGATCGTGGGATTTGATATCTGACTGAACGCACGGGTAGCCAGAAACCGGGTTTTTTCACGACAATATTTCGTTGCCACCCACAGATTCTGTAAAAAACCCGGTTTCTTTGAGTCTTAATGCGTCCAAGACTGTTCAACCAAAACTCAACCAGCTAAAAACAGTATCAACTGTCAATTCTAATTCAATTTTATCAATTATTGGCAACAGAGCAGCACCTTTATACAGCTCTACTTTTTGTCCGGGAAATACTGCCAAAATACTCTCTTCTTCTGGATCTAGTAACCACCCCAACTCAGTGCCGTTTCGCGAACAGTGGAGTAAGTTACTCAGCACTTTTGTTTGGCTTTGGTTTGGAGAGAGAATTTCTATCGACCAGTCGGGATTAATGTCAAAGCGGTTAGCAATTCTACCAGACGGCAAAAAAGCAATTCTTTCCCATCGGAATACTGCTACATCTGGCACGATTGATGCCCCGCCAAAAGTGCAGCGCAACTCGGGAAAAGCATTGGCAATTTTCCGAGTTTTCGCTACTTGATTGATAGTCTTGCAGAGTTCACCTTGAAGTACGCTGTGTTCACCTTGAGGCCTGGGCTTCTGAAGGATTTGTCCCTCAAGAAATTCTGATGCCGGTTCAGTTTCAGGAAGTTTGAGGAACTCGTCTAAGGCGGGTTTGGGTTTAACGATCGCAGTCATAGGTTAATTCTCCCGATCCGAGAAACACTGAACGGCACATCACAATTGTAGGCGATCGCTGTTTAATTCCCGCTGCCTTGTTCCCATTACCAATTAACAATTACCAATTACCAATTACCTAATTACTGATAATTGACAATGCGCGAGAAACTCGCAGCTTCCAAACTCGCACCGCCTACCAGAACCCCGTCAATCTCAGGCATCGCCATAACTTCATCAATATTCTCCGGTTTGACGGAGCCGCCGTACTGAATTGGCACGTCAGGATTAGTCAATTTACTGCGAATCAAACCAATAACTCGGTTAGCTTCCTTAGCTTCGCAAGTATCGCCAGTGCCGATCGCCCAAATAGGCTCGTAAGCAATGACTAACTTATTTTGGTCAACATCAACCAAATCTTTTGCCAACTGAGAAAAAATGTGAGCTTCAGTTTCGCCTGCATCTCGCTGCTGCTTGGTTTCCCCAACGCACAGAATCGGAATTAAATCGTATTTCTGAGCCGCTTTCAGCCGCAAATTCACCGTTTCGTCAGTTTCCCCAAAATATTGGCGCCGCTCGCTGTGGCCGATGATGACATAACGGACACCAAGTTCACTCAGCATTGGCCCGGAAATTTCCCCAGTAAAAGCTCCAGACTCTTGCCAGTGAACGTTCTGAGCACCGAGTCTGATCCGGCTGCCGTGCAAATTTTTCGAGAGGACAGCCAAGGAAGTGAAGGGAACGCAAAGCACGACTTCCCGTTCCTCTGGGGTTTCCGTCAGGCAGGACATGAATCCTTGAAGAAACTCTAGGGATTCTGCCCTAGTTTTGTACATTTTCCAGTTGCCAGCTATAACTATTTTCCGCACTATTTCTTTCAGTCCTTGTCCTTACAACGCAATTTATAGTCTAAAGCTTTAGCGTACCTTTCGATCCTTCATTGCCCAAACTCGATTCGAGCTTGCTCAACTAAGTCAACGGTGACGACTTCGGTTTCGGCTTCGCGGGCCAACTGCTCGATGCGGACGCGAGCTTGTCCCCGGACAAAATAGGGAATATTTTTCAGCTTCGCCTTGGCTTCTGGCGTCCATTTTAGATCATCGGAAAATTCGGAATCGGGCATGGCGTTTTGAGCGATCGACTACAAGCCTTCATGTATCAGGCTTTGATGGAAAGCCTGGATCTATTAAATTTACCACGAGTTGCGATCGCGCCACACCTTCTCACTCTGCCTTAATTTGGTTGCCTAAAATAGCCGACGCTTCTTGTAAAAGCTGATTCTGCTCTTCTCGAATTGCCTCCAACCTTATCAAAATATTAGCAATTCGTTCCTGAGACTCCAAACTGTTTGATTCAACTCCCGTCAATTGTAAAGCTGAATTATTTTTGTCTTTGGGATTCTTTGAAACCAATGAGTTTACAACCACTCCACCCAGATTACTTACAGATTTAGAGCCGAGACTCAAAACCCCTTGCATAAATTTTAAAGGAATTTGCAGAATAAATAACAATCCTTTTGCAAAAAAGTTACCTAAAGCCTGTAATAAACTCCTGATAATCAATATAAATAGCACCAACATTACTAAAGATATCCACGGGTGACTCACCAACCAGAAGACTACAGGGTGCGAACCCATCCAATTTTTTAAAATACCATCGATAGCACTTTGAAGGGCATTGGAAGTGGCATCGCTCATAATTCCCGCCTTGTTAATGCTATCTTCTAATGAAGCCTTAGCCTTTTCTGTAACTTGATTTACCCTCTCTACAGTTTGGCTAGTGCTTTGATTCACAGTATTGACCGCAGAGTTAGTAGTTTGATTAATAGTTTCTTTAGCAGTTGTCGCAGAGTGAGAAACAGCATCAACAGCTTTGTTGGTAGTTTCACTGACGCGACTAACTGCTTGATTCGCGACTTCAGATATAGAAATTATCGCTTTTTCGGTTTTGTCCGCTACAGTACCTAAAGCATTGTTCGTAGCTTGATCAACAGTATTAACGGCAGAATTCGTAGTTGGAGTGAGAGCTTCTTTTGCCTGATACGCAGTTTCGGAGAGAGAAGATTTAGCTTGTGCTATTGCTTCTGAAGTAGAATTCACTGCTTTTCCTACTTGTTCCGTCCAAAATCCTTTCGTTTTTTGAAAGCTTTGAGAAAATTTTTGATAAAAATCAGGGAGTGCTACTTCCATAGTAAGTGACCTCCATCAAGTTAATTTACTGTTTCCCAGTGATTATAGTATATAGCAATGCTAAATGAGTCATAAATTTTTTACCCCACCCCAACCCTCCCCTTACTAAGGAGAGGGAGTAAGAAATTCACAAATGATGCGAGAATTGCTATAGTAGAGCTTCAATGCCCCCATGTTTTGAAAGATGGTGCCAACGCTTTGACGATGTGTTCCCGACTCAAACCCAAAGACACGAGTTTAGACACTATCTGGGGGGATTATGGAGAGAAAAAAGAGAAACAACCTATCCGAGAGCGCGCAAAACGCTGTAGATGTTTCTTAACAAAGCTTACGCCTTTTTGCAGTCAGAGCTTCCTGGTGCGAACAAACGCTCAACCAAGGGCGAAGCTATAGGTGATAGTGTGACAATCAGATGTATTCCCCAAAAATAGATCGGACGATCGCTCAAAGATGAGGCCGGAATTTGATGCACCTGAAAAAGCCTGAATTAAGTTGAAAAATCTAGCATATTATGCCAGCGACGATCGCGCGATAACTGGCGATCGTTCGTCAAAGCTCGCTCGGCGTTGTAAAAACTGTTTAACGCCCCCAAAAATAATTACATATTTACAAAAATTAGCGCGAGTTACCAGACTTTCTATCTCCGAAAAAAAGCGATAAATTTTAAGTAGACTGTGGTTGGTGGTTTAACAAACCCGACGCTGCCTAAGATGTTGTTGCGGAAGCTTAGCTGGTGTATAATTTATGACATATTTGCCCAATTTTCACTTTCTATCTCAAGCTCAAAATATGCTACGCTAAAATGTTTGCAGAGCTTAAGATACACCCTGACGTATGTATCAATCATTAGAAGACTCAGCCATTTCCACTAACCCATCTACGGCACCGTCCCCTCTAATTCTCATTGTGGATGACGATGCCTTGATTCGTTTGCAACTCCGACTGTATTTACAGAAGGAAAAATACCGAGTGGCGGAAGCGAGTGATGGGTTGACAGGGCTAGCAGCTTATGAGGAAGTACATCCAGACCTGATCCTGCTAGATGCAGTGATGCCTACTATGGATGGTTTTGCTTGTTGTCAAAAATTATCTGAAGTGCGTGAGAGCGATCGCCCACCTATTTTGATGATTACTAGCTTAGAAGACAAAGAATCTGTCGATCGAGCGTTTGCAGCGGGAGCGGCTGACTATATCACTAAGCCGATTCACTGGGCTGTTCTGCGACAGAGAGTGCGACGGTTGATTAAGCAATTCCACTTGCAACAGCAACAAACCCTACTTTACAACCAGCTAGAGGCCGCCAATCGACAATTAAAATACCTCGCGTCAATTGACGGTTTGACTCAGATTGCCAATCGCCGTCAGTTTGACCAACAGCTAGAGGAGGAGTGGCGACGCATGACGAGGCAGCAAACTCCTTTGTCACTGATTTTGTGTGATATCGATTTCTTCAAGCCTTACAACGATACTTATGGACACCAAGCAGGGGATCTATGTTTACAGCAAGTTGCGACAGCTCTCAATCGCAGTATTAATCGACCGGGAGATTTAGTAGCACGTTATGGAGGTGAAGAATTTGTAGTGATTTTATCCGACACAGAGCTTGAGGGAGCCGTCCAAATGGTTAAGCAAATGCAGGCTCGCATCCAAGCTTTAGCAATAGTCCATAAGAGATCTCCGCATCATTGTATTACGCTCAGCTTCGGTATAACCAGTGTGATTCCTAACCAAGAAAGCGTACCAGAAACTTTAATTACTGCTGCCGATGCAGCCCTTTATCAAGCCAAAGACAAAGGTCGTAATACTTTTTGTACCAACATTCATACAGTTAATGAATTCACCCGTTAAATTCTAAGGGTAAAAACTATGCCTCTCGTCATTTGGAATGACTCGTTAACTATTGGTATTCCCGAAATTGACCGCCAGCATAAACAATTGATTGATCAACTCAATACCTTAGTGGATGCCATGTTTGCCAACCGTGGAAAGGAAGAAATAAAAGATATTGTATATTTTTTAGACTTGTATGTAGCACAACACTTCGGCTTTGAAGAAAATTGTATGCAAAGATACAAATGCCCAGTTGCATCTAACAATGCAGCGGGGCATACCAAATTTATTAAAACACTGAGTGAAGTTAAACAGGAGCTACAAACCAAAGGATCGAGTCTTTCGTTAGCCATTAAGGTTAATGAACAATTGCTAGATTGGTTCGTGAACCATATTAAAAAAGTCGATCGAGAACTCAAGTCGTGTATGAGTAAGCCTTGATTGCTGCTTGAAAGCTTAAATAATCGGTGGTGCGATCTTCAGGGAAACTGTCAGGTAAATAACAGATCGGCTCTATGGCGCTTTTTTTATCGGAATCAGGTCATATTCAGCAACTAGCGATTATAAAAGTTTATGGGAGGGGCTAGCTCAATGCGTAATAAAAGATGGTTAGGTGCGATCGCCCTTCTCACTGGTGCGGGTGTTCTGGGCAACCATTGCAATTTGTCTCTTTTCTTTGGGGTTGATTTCCTCTTTGGCAGTATTCCCATACTGATTATTACTTACTACTTCGGCTGGGGCTGGGGAGGCTTAGCTGGTCTAATTGCAGGCAGCTATACTTATATCCTTTGGCATCATCCATACGCCACGATTATTTTGGTAATTGAGGCTCTGTTTGTAGGGTTTCTTTGCAAGAAGCGCAAACAGCCAAATATCCTTTTATTCGATGGGATTTACTGGTTCTTAATTGGAATGCCCCTCGTCTGGCTTTTCTACGCTCAAATGATGCACATGGAGGCGAATCAGACCATCCTCGTTATGTGCAAGCAAGCAGTCAACGGCATTTTTAATGCCTTAGTTGCCAGCTTAATCATTTCGTATGCGCCGATTTATCGGTGGATTGGCGCTTCAAAGCATCTCGCCCTCTCTTTACAACAAACTATTTTTCATCTGTTGGTAGCTTTTGTCTTTCTTCCAGGACTGATGCTATTAGTTTTTGATGGTAGATCCTTGGTAGGTCAAATCCAAAGGACGGTGCAAACGGAGTTACAAACAAACGCAAAAACTATCACTAGCGCAATATCTCGATGGCATCAGCGACATCTCTTAGGTTTGAATACATTAGCTGAAAAATCGCTCAGGCCTGAAGCCGGCACGGCTGCTAATACAGCGATTCAATCATCCGAGGATCTACAACAAAACATTAGCCTGATCGAGCAGGTGTTGCCAGATTTCGACAAAATTTATGTTGCCGATTCATCGGGAACCATTTTAGCTACTTCTTCTCCTTTAAATCAAACCCGCCGGCGGTTGATGGAACAAAGCACGGAACATCAATCTCTAATTCCCCTGGCTCAAGAGCGGTTGGAACCTTGGATGACTTCTATTCACAAAGATATATTACTGGACGAACCTCATGTAGGATTGAATGTACCCCTGCAAGTTCAAGGTAATTTTCTTGGGCTGGTCCACGGTTCATTAGGATTGAGCCAGATCAAAGCTCTCTACGTTTTCCAGAGAAACAATCAGCAACTACGCATTACATTGCTAGATCAAAACAACCGAGTCATTGCTAGTAATCACTCCGATCAAAAGCTTGTGACCAGTGTTGAGGGGTCAAAGGACGGCAGCACTCGAATTTTAGAGGGAACCTTGCAGCAGTGGCTTCCTAGCAATGGCAAGAATCCGATGATCCGTTGGAAAAATTCTCTGTATATACAGGAATTTACCATTAGCCCCGCTCTGGACTGGAAATTACGCTTAGAAATTCCAGCAGCTCCCTATGTAGAAAATTTACAAAATCGCTACAAGGCTGACTTGAGTATTCTACTCCTCGTCACAATGTTGGCATTTTTGTTTGCAACGCTGGTTAGCGAACGACTGGTCCAGCCATTATCCTATTTAGCTCGTGCGACTACTGACTTACCCAACAAGCTTTCAGAAGAAACATTTGAATGGAAACATAGCTCTGTTACTGAAATCAATGAGCTTGCTGGCAATTTTCAATTGATGGCGATCGCGCTTTATCAAAAATTTAGGGAGATTAAACACGCCAACGCTACATTAGAACAGCGGGTTCAAGAACGAACGCAAAAATTATCCATAATCAATCGCTCTCTGAAAGCAGAAATTAAGAGACGTAAACAAGCCGAAACTGAACTAAGAACAAGAGAAGCGGCGATACGAGCTTTATATGAAGTCACTGCTACCCAAAATCTCAATTTTGAGCAGCGCATCCAAGCGTTGATTGACATGGGATGTCAGAATTTTGGGCTTGAAACTGGCATCTTGGGTCGCGTGCAAGATAACCGTTATGAGGTGATGGTTGTGCGATCGCCTGATGAAGTCCTGAAACCAGGTGATGTCTTTGATATTAAGCAAACTTTGTGCTGTGAAGCTTTAAACACAGATGAACCAGTAACCATCCAACATACAGGCACCTCAAAATTTCGTTCCCATCCTGCCTATCTTGCCTTTGGCATGGAAGCTTATATTGGAATACGAGTTTTAGTTGCAGGCAAAGTCTACAGTAAGCTCAGCTTTTCTAGTATATCTCCCCGTGCAGACAGCTTTAAATCTGCCCATCTGGAATTACTAAAGCTGATGGCTCAGTGGATTGGTAGTGAAATCAAACGGCATCAGGCAGAAGTCGCTCTGCAAGCGAGTGAAGAGCGGTGGGAACTCGCCCTACGTGGTAGTAATGAGGGGGTATGGGATTGGAACGTCAACACTAATGAAGTATTCTTCTCGGCTCGCTGGAAAGAAATGTTGGGCTACGAAGACCATGAAATTTCCCATCACCTGGACGAATGGAGCAAGCGGGTGCATCCCGATGATCTCGGTTGCGTCTTGCAAATAATTCAAGATCACTTTGAGGGCAAAACTTCCTTTTATATTACAGAACATCGAGTGCTTTGCAAGGATGGGAGCTACAAGTGGATTCTGGCTCGAGGGCAGGCGCTTTCGGATGAAGCGGGCAAAGTTATCCGTATGACTGGTTCTCAGAGCGATATTACCGAGCGCAAAAACTTAGAGCAGGAAATTCAAGCCAGAGAGCAATTATTGAATGCTTTCTTTAAAGGAGCTTCCCTAGCAGGGGTGGGGCTGTGTATCCACGATCGGCAGTTGAGATTTTTACAAATCAATGAGGCACTAGCTGAATTTAATGGCCACTCTGTGGAGGCTCACTTAGATAAGACAACCGATGATATTTTGGGGGAATTTGCTCCTAGTGTAAATGCACTGTTACAACAGGTTTTAACGACAGGAAAACCTTCCATCAACTTGGAAATGAGCACAGCACTATCCAGTCAAACGGGTGTCAAGCGCCACTGGCTCGTTTCTCACTTTCCCATTTTCAAGGATGCAGAGCAGGCTATAGCAGTGGGTTGCATTCTAATTGAAATTAGCGATCGCAAACGAGCCGAAGCGGAACTGCAACAAATGAGTGCGGCCCTAGAAAATGCCGTGGCAGGCATTTCTAGGCTTGACCCTCAAGGACGCTATATCTCTGTCAATGTGACTTATGCTGCCCTCACCGGATATCAGCCTGATGAAATGCTAGGGATGGACTGGCAAAGAACCGTTCATCCTGAAGATGTTGAGAAGATGGTGGCTGCTTATGAGCAAATGTTGAGAGACGGCAGAGTCGAAGCGGAAGCTAGGGGAATGCGAAAAAATGGCTCTAGCTTCTATAAACAACTGGTGATGGTCTCTGCTTATGACGAGCAAAATGTGTTTGTCGGACATCACTGCTTCATGAAGGATATTACCGATCGCAAGCAGGCAGAAGAAGCACTACAACGACAGTTGGAAAAAGCCCTACTGCTGAAGCAAATTACCCAAGAAATTCGTCAAAGCCTTAATGCTGAGCAGATATTTGCAACGGCTGCTATTCAGATTGGGCAAACTTTTGGTGTCAGTCGCTGCTTAATTAGCACATACCAGGACAATCCACTGCCTCAGTTTCCTGTCGTTGCAGAGTATCTAGCAGTGGGATGTGCCCCCAGCGGGGAGCATGACATTCTGGCGGCCAGTCCTGCTTATACAAAACGGTTGATGGCTCAAGATGAAGCGATCGCCTCCCCGGATGTCTATTGCGATTCATTGCTCACCTGTGCTCATTCAATTTGTACCAGTCTCAATTTGAGATCGACATTAGCAGTGCGAACCTCTTACCAAGGAGAACCGAATGGTGCCATTTGTTTGCACCAGTGCGATCGCTACCGTAATTGGACTGCCGATCAAGTGGAGTTGCTAGAATCAGTGGCGACTCAAGTAGGAATTGCCCTAGCTCAAGCCCAATTACTAGAGCAAGAAACTCGACAACGAGAAGAATTAACTCTGAAAAACTTTGCTTTGGAGCAAACTAGACGGGAAGCAGAAGCAGCGAGCCGAGCCAAAACTGAGTTTCTGGCGATGATGAGCCATGAAATTCGCACTCCCATGAATGCGGTTATTGGTATGACGGGACTACTGCTGGATACAGAACTCAAGGCTCAACAGCGAGACTTTATCGAGACGATTCGCAATAGTGGGGATACCCTCCTGAGTATCATCAACGACATCCTGGACTTCTCCAAAATTGAGTCGGGCAAGCTGGAGCTAGAAATGCATCCCTTGAGCTTGAGAGATTGCATAGAAGGTGCGATCGACCAACTTGCAGTTAAAGCAGATGAGAAGGATATTGAGTTGGGCTACCTCATCCAGCCTCAGACTCCTAAGTTCATTTTGGGTGATGTCACCCGTCTCCGTCAGATTCTAGTTAACTTGCTCAACAATGCGATTAAGTTTACTGAAACTGGGGAAGTTACCATTTCCGTGGAAGCCTCTCTAGTTGATTCTGACAAAACAATTTCTGAGCCAGGTAACTTGTCAGAAAGCTTGTATGAAATCCAGTTTGCCATTCAAGACACAGGCATTGGTATTCCCGCCAATCGGCTCGATCGACTGTTCAAGTCTTTTAGTCAAGTAGATGCTTCGACGACTCGGCAGTATGGAGGGACTGGTTTAGGTCTGGCGATTAGTAAGCGACTTAGTGAAACTATGAACGGCACGATCTGGGTTGAGAGCGGAGGCCACGTCGGAGGAACCCCTTCACCAAAATGGCAAGCCGCTAAGCTTAATCGAGTCACAATGGGTTCTACCTTCTACTTCACGATTGTGGCATCCTCTGTGGCTACTGAGTTAGCGGAACCGATGGAAATGCTACCAGAACTATCTGGCAAGCGTTTATTAATCGTGGATGACCAGCCCACTAACCGACAAATTCTGACATTGCAAGCAGAGAGTTGGGGGATGCAGAGTCTGGCTGCCCCATCGGCTGCGGAAGCGCTCAACTGGCTTGAGAGTGGAGAAACCTTTGATGTCGCTATTTTAGATATGCAAATGCCACAAATGGACGGCCTCACACTCGCCTCAGCCATCCACCAGCATCCTAAGTGCCACCGTTTACCCCTAGTGTTGCTGACTTCAATGGGCTACCCAGAAGCGAGTTCTTCAGCGATCTCCACCCACTTTGCGGCTTTTTTAAGCAAACCCATCAAACAATCCCAGCTCTATCAAATACTGATCCATGTGCTACAAGCTCAACCGAAAAAAGTTCAACAACAGCTCCCTATATCTGTCGAGGATGATATGAAACTAGCCCAGAGACTCCCACTGCGAATTCTTTTAGCAGAAGATCATCTGGTAAATCAGAAGGTCGCACTGCTGCTGTTAGAGCGTTTGGGATACCGGGCCGATATTGCTGCCAATGGATTGGAAGTTTTGGAAGCCCTGAATCGCCAGCCTTATGATGTAGTGCTGATGGATGTACAAATGCCAGAGATGGATGGACTAGAAGCCAGCCGTCGTATTTGCCAGGAGTGGCAGGCTCCTACTCGTCCCTGGATTATTGCAATGACGGCAAATGCCATGCAGGGCGATCGCCAGGTTTGTCTTGATGCTGGCATGAATGACTATATCACTAAACCAATTCGACTAGAGGCTCTCAACCAAGCGCTGAGTCAGTGTCAACCCAACCCGGAACCGCAACAGGCGCAAAAGGAGGAATCAGATAGTAACAAGCCAAAAATTGATAGGCCAGCGGTTAACCTCACTGAACTGCAAGCCTTCTGTAGCAGCATCGATCAAGATTCAACCGAGATTTTGAGCTTGCTAGCTAACTGCTACTTGGAGGAAGGTCTAAAGTTGCTAGAAGCTATGAAATTAGCGATCGCCCAAGGGGATACTCAAGCCCTAAACCGAGCGGCCCATACCCTCAAAGGCAGTAGTGCGAATCTAAGCGCGGCTCCTCTGGCCCACCTTTGTGCCACGTTAGAAGTCATCAGTACCTCTGGTCAACTCGATCGAGCCTCCTCCCTATTTGCTCAAATCGAGGTTGAGTACGATCGTGTCAAGAATACTCTCCAACAAGAACTACAAAAGAGCGAAACTAATGTGTGAAAGTCAATAAAATAGGGATCTTTTTGCATCAGGACTTAGGCAACTGTCACACGCGATGCCGCAACCGGGTTATGCGATCGCATCTGCATCTGCGTGAATCTGCGTCAATCCATTGTCATCTGCGGTTCAGAAATTTTCTTTTTTTAACCGCAGATAAACACAGATAAACACAGATAAACGCAGATGAATGAGATCAATTCCGGCTGCACCCTGCGTGATTGTTGAGTGTTGACTGTTGGCTGGATTTTATAGAAGAAGGAAGAAGGAAGAAGGAAGAAGGAAGAAGGAAGAAGGAAGAAGCAATAAAATCAATCGTTTCAGCCATTAACAACGTCCTAACCCTCTCGGCGGTTGCTATACAATGCCGATGCTACCGGATTTGATATGATGCCAAATCCGGGTTATATGCCTTGATGAGTTCTCTAACACTTAAAAAATGGCTAATAAACTCTTTGATCGAGGATTTTTGGACTCTTTTTAATGCTCGAATAGTTACAGATTTAATGGCTGCCTAGCTTTATACTGTCTCCGAAGTGACAAAAGAGAGAGGATGACTAATGACTAATGACTAATGACTAATGACTAATGACTAATGACTAATGACTAATGACTAATGACTAATGACTA
>NZ_JAUBTK010000066.1:27589-43502 GCF_036702455.1 Microcoleus sp. D2_18a_D3 | reverse complement strand
TTCACCATCGACGCTCTAACCCTTGCTGCTACACCCATCTGAGTTTTGTTAAGAAAGATGTGAGTAAGGCATAGCTTGTTAAGGGGGGTTAGGGGGGATCTAGCCCGTCTAATTCCCTACAAATAACTAAGCCAAAAACTGGAATTGAGAACCGTTAACTGCCAAAGCAAAAGGACTTGCCTGTTCAAATGCACCGACAAGTTCAAAGCTGTCCGTGTTTAAAACTATCCCCACAATCTGTCCGGTATTTATGTTTTCAATCACCATGTCGTTGATAATTCCGTCGTTATCGTAAGCAATCAAATTGTCGTCTTCAAAGAAAAGGTTTAGTTCTGTTAAACCGTCCGTCAAACCGATACGATCGCCCTCGTCAAAGTTAAAATCGGTAACGACATCTGCTCCATTTATATCAAATGCTTCATCGTTGCTTCTGAGCACGAATATGTCACCACCGAGGCCTCCCGTGAGCACGTCAACTCCCCGATCGCCCGCGATGAAATCGTCGCCCTCATTGCCCTCTAAATCGTCGTCTCCTTGCCCTCCCCGCAGGATATCGTTGCCAAATCCTCCAAAAATAACGTCGTTTCCGGCATCGCCCCTAACTACGTCGTTGCCTTCATTTCCGTCCACTATATCGGCATCTTTGCCACCGTAAAGGATGTCGTTCCCGCCGTTACCTGCGATAACATCATTGCCGTCATTTCCCAACAATCTTTCGTTGGAATCGAAGGAACCTGCTATGGTATCGTTGCCGCCGAGTCCCCAAACTCCCCAGGGGAAAGAGAACAAGTTTCCTGCTCCTACGTCGATATCATCTGCTGTAGCGAATCCCAAAAGACGTGGCCCGCCGCCAGCAAATACAGGAAATCCTGTCGAATCGGCGATGAGATTGTTAACCGTTAAAGCCATAACTATGTCCTTTCAAAAATCCTGTTAGCTGTATTATATATGTTAATTCTGGCGTTGCCAAATAGCAAGTTATATTGGAATTTTTCTCGCAAATTTATTTGCTAAATTAGTGACAAGCAACCTGCTTGCCAATTATTAATTACCAATTACCAATTACCAATTACCAGGGCTGTGCTTCCTTCAACCCAAACCTGCTATATATCTCGCCTCTGAGTCAAATAGCATTAGTTGCTGACACTATCCGCTACTGTCTACCGCTTATAATGGGTGTTACCCGCCAGGTGGTAAACACGTTGATATCACCTATAACGTCGAGACTGAGAGGTTGTTTGTGAATAAAAGTAAAAGTCCCTGGGCCCATCCTCCGAGAAAACACCCAGTTTCCGATACCCACACACAAACTTTACAAACAGGATTTAAGCTCTTTACAAAGCCATAATCGCCGATCGCTGATATTCTTTGGCCAAATCCACTGCTTTCAGGTGTTTTACTCATGTCTACTCCTAAATCGTCTTCCCCTCAAAACAACAACAACTCCGTAAAATCGCCAGCGACAGATATCGTCCCAACACAGCAAGACAGTAACAACCTGCCCAGCGAACCAAGTATAGAACAGCTACTGGAAGCTTTGGCGGGCAAAGTACCCAGTCAATCTTCTGAAATTGAACCCTTGAAAACGTGGAAACAAGATTTACAGCGATTGTTTCAATTTCTCGGCGACCGCCGCGTTTTAATCGCAGTAATGGAACCGGGAACTTTGGCCCTGCGGTACGCTAACGCGGCATTTTGTCGCTTGGCCGGTTGGGAGGAAACGTCCTTGGCAACTCAATTTACCAACGGTTGGTTTGCAGAAACTGACATCACTCTGCTGGAACTGTTCGAGGATTGGGGCGGCAAAACAGCAGAACAATTGTACCGTCGCCACCTTTTGCACTGGGTATTTAAGCAATATTATCAAATTGACATCGACGGTTTGCGGGTGCTAGAAGAACCTGTCACGGCGAGTGTAAAAAACCCCAAACACCGAGAACCAAGATTTATAGAATTTTGGCTGGGTTCGGAACAGTTAAAAATTACTCGAATTGACTCAAAAATAGATGAATTTGCGGATATTTCTTTAAGATTAATGCCTGTTGCGGAACGGGAAGCTTGGCTGATGCAGCCGAATCAACTGGAAAATTTAGCCGATCGATTGCAGTTGGATAATTACCGCGTAGAAGGTTTGCTGCTGCTAGAAGGTTTTGATGTCACCGTACAGGAGCAAATTCGGCGGCTGACTCAGTTATTGATCGATCAAGATTCGATGCTGCGGCCAGACAAATTTGAGAAAATCGATCGGTGTTTGCGATCGCTTTTCAATGCTGACGGCACTTTGCTGCTGCGCCCCGACGGCGAACAGGTACAGCTATTAGTTGCAAAAGACGGCCAACATTTGCAGCCGATTCTTTATTCAATGCACTCCCTAGAAGCTTCTCACTTTTTGAAGGCCACAGCAGCAAATCAAGTTTGGAACGTGCCAGACTTGCGTAGGGAGTGCGAAACCGAGTGCGATCGAACTTTGCGGAGAATGGGAACTCGATCGATGCTGCTGGTGCCCCTGGTAGTCAAATCCGTCACCCGTGAGGGGTGCGGGGTGCGGATTTTGGGAGTCGTGGGGCTGTTGTGCGATCGGCCAAACCACTTCAACGGCATTGACGCTCAACACGCCCAAGAACTCATTCCCGCCTTCATTGCAGCCCTGCGGCAAGCCATCCAGGAGCGGTTTACCCACATTCACAACATCCACCCCGCAGTCGAGTGGCGGTTCGCCCAAGAAGCAGAAAGGCGAAGTTGGGGACTGCCTCCAGAAACAATCGTATTTGCTGATGTTCATCCGCTGTACGGAATTTCGGACATTCGCGGTTCTAGCGACGAAAGAAATCGAGCCATTCAAACTGATTTGCTCGAACAATTCCGCTTAGGTTTAGTCATAGCTGATGCCGTTTGCCAAACACAAACTACCCACCTCGGCGAGCAACTGCGGCTCGACTTGCTCGACTACATCCAGCATTTAAAACAAAAAGTAACAGTCGATATGGAGGTGCGAGCCGCCGAGTATTTAAACGAGCATTTAGAAGTATATTTTGACTATTTTGTGCAGTGCGGGCCCAAGGTTCAGGCAGCCGTTGAAGCTTACCAAGCAGCCTGTGAAAATGAACATAACTGCGTTTACAGCGATCGCAATCGCTACGACCAAATGCTGAACTTAATCAGCACCAAACTCCAAGAAACCTGGGCCCGCTGGCAAGAAAAAATGCAGCAAATTTTGCCGCACTACTGCGACATCGAATGCACCGACGGCATGGATCACATGATTTATGTAGGAAAATCCATCGATCCCAAATTTAGCCAGTTTCACCTACACAGTTTGCGGTACGAACAACTGCGAGCAATTTGCGATTGTGGTCGCACAGTTTTTCGCCTGCAAGCCGAGTCTCAAATTAACATGGAACTCGCACATTTAGTATTAGTGCAGAATACTACAATCGACATTTTTCACAACGAAAACACCGAAAAAATGTTTGATGTCAAAGGCACTCGCGACATCCGCTACGAACTTGTCAAAAAGCGGATCGAAAAAGCCGTTGACAAAGACGCACAAGAGCGGATTACCCAGTCGGGGATGTTGACTGTCGTTTATTCCACCGAGGAAGAGTGGGAAGAATATGAGCAATACTTGCGCTACTTGTCTCGCGAAGGTTGGGTAGAGCCAAAAGTTCAGACTGGCATGGTAGAATCACAACAAGGAGTCAGCGGTTTAAAATTCGCCCGCGTGCGTATTTTGCCTGAACCGGAATCTATTTCTACTATCTGTGAAGTTACAGTAGTCAGCGATTGATAACCCGTTCAATTGCCTGTTTGACGCAGAGTGCGATCGCTCCCATCTCCTGTTGTTTGACGCGGAGTGCGATCGCTCCCATCCCCCTGAAAAACTGTGCAGCGAAAGCATTCGGGACTCCCACACAAGACCAATATTACATTTAAGATGTTTGTTGACACCAACGACCAAGCCCACATTTTCACGTAGTGTATCTTCCCTGTGATTGCGAATCGCAAAATACACGATCGCAATCACACCCAATCAAGATTAAGTAGTGTTAATCTAATAAAAATTAGCTCCTGTAATTTCTAACTTAAGTGATGTTAACCTTATCAGAATACCAAATAAATTCTACTCTGCACGAAGGCGTCGAAACAATAATCTATCGCGCACAAACACCGACAGACGCGCCCCCAGCAATTCTGAAAGTCCTCAAAGCCGAATATCCCTCCCTCGAAGCCATTACCAGGCTCAAACACGAATATCAAATCCGCCAAAATTTAGACAGCGAACAAATCGTCAAAGCCATCAGTCTCGAAACATTTGACCACCGATTAGGAATCGTTTTAGAAGACTTTGGGGGCGAATCCCTCGCCAAACTTCTGGAAAGAGAAACCTTGAGCCTGCAAGCAAATTTAAACATCGCCATCCAAATAGTCAAAGCCTTACAATACCTGCATTTTCAGCACATTATTCACAAAGACATTAAACCCAGCAACATCATAATTAACTCGCAAACAAAACAAGTAAAACTCACCGACTTCGGCATTGCTACAAAACTCAATAAAGAAAACCCGCAATTTAACAATCCCAACTCAGTCGAAGGCACCTTAGCCTATATGTCCCCCGAACAAACCGGGAGAATGAACCGCACCCTCGACTACCGCACAGACTTTTATTCGCTTGGTATCACATTATATGAAATGCTGACTGGAAAATTGCCTTTCCGCAGCAACGACCCATTAGAAATAGTTTACAGCCACATTGCAGTTCAACCAATATATCCCCATCAAATCAATTCAGAAATACCTGTCGCCATCTCAGAGATAGTGATGAAATTGATGGCAAAGAATGCCGAAGATAGATATCAAAGTGCGGCCGGATTGTTAGCCGACTTAGAAATTTCTTTGCATCAGTTAGAAACCACCGGAAAAATTGCCGACTTCATCCCCGGACGCTTAGATATTCTCAGCCAATTGTTAATCCCCCAAAAATTGTACGGTAGGGAAAATCAAGTTAATGAATTGCTAGCAGCATTTGAACGTGTAAGAGGGGGTTTAGCTAACAACTTGTTAGGAAAAGTAGCAACCTTAGAACAAAAGTCGCCCCCATCAGGAAGCAGCGAATTAATGCTAGTATCAGGCTACTCCGGCATCGGTAAATCAGCCGTAGTCAACGAAGTTAGCAAGCCAATTACCAGGTCAAAAGGTTACTTCATCAGCGGCAAATTTGACCAGTTAAAACGCAACATTCCTTATGCCTCATTAATCCAAGCATTTAACTCCCTGCTGCGGCAGTTGCTAACAGAAAGTACACTTTCATTAGAAATATGGCGCAGGAAAATTTTAACAGCAGTGGGAACAGATGGTCAAGTAATTGCCGACGTAATTCCAAAAGTTGAATTAATCATCGGCAAACAGCCAGAAGTCCCAGAACTTGCCCCTGTAGAATCCCAAAATCGATTCAATCGGGTATTCAAAGAATTTATTCGCGTTTTCGCCCAAAAAGAACACCCCCTAGTTATCTTTTTAGACGATTTGCAATGGGCAGATTCAGCAACATTAAAGTTGATGCAAATACTGATAACTGACCCTGACCAGGAATATTTGTTGCTAATCGGTGCCTATCGAGACAATGAAGTTAGTCCGACCCACCCCTTAATTCAGACTGTAGAAGAAATTGAAAAAACTGGTACCATAGTCAACAATATCGTGTTGCAACCGCTGGATTTAGCAAATGTGACGGAATTAGTCACTGAAACACTTAACACTTGCACAGAAAAAGTAACAAATCTAGCGGATTTAATCTGGAATAAAACGGGCGGCAATCCTTTTTTCTTGACTCAATTACTCCAAGCACTTTATCAAGACTCTCTTTTAAAATTTGATTTTAATCACATTCCCAATGAGGAAAATCAAAGTGGTTGGTATTGGAGTATCGATGAAATCCAAGCCATTGGAATCACCGATAAAAGTGTGGTGGAACTGGTAGCTTCTCGCATTGAAAAGCTGCCCGCAGCGACGCAAGAAGTGTTGAAGCTAGCAGCTTGCGTGGGAGATAAATTTGCTCTAGATGTGCTGTCACTTGTCAGCGAAAAGTCAGCTAATACGACAGCAACTGAACTTTATTCAGCTTTGCAAGCCGGGTTAATTCTGCCCTTGAGCGATGCTTATCGCATTCCTTTAGTTTTCGATCGAGCCGAATCAATCAATCTCAAGTTAGACACTTCGCGGGTTAGTTACAGATTTTTGCACGATCGCGTTCAGCAAGCCGCATATTCGCTAATTCCCGAAGACCAAAAGCAATTAACCCATTTAAAAATCGGTCAATTACTGTTACAGAATACTCCCCCAGACAAGCTAGAAGAAAACATCTTTGATATCGTCAATCAATTGAATGTCGGAATTGACACGATTAGCCAACAGTCAGAAAAAACTCAGTTGGCACAATTAAATTTAACTGCTGGACGCAAGGCAAAAGCCGCTGCTGCCTATGAAGCTGCTGTTAGGTATTTGCGGGTTGCTATGGAATTATTGCCTGCGGATTCTTGGCAAAGCCACTATGACTTAACGTTAGCAATTTACGAGTCAACAGCCGAAGCTGAATACTTAAACATTAACTATGAATCTTCAAAAAAGCTGGTTGACATTGTACTTCAAAACTCTAAAAGTTTACTGGAAAAAGTGAATGTTTATGAACTTCAAATCCAGTCTTATAACGCTCAAAATAGAGTGGTAGAAGCACTCAATACAGGACTGGAAGTGCTGAAACTGTTAGGCATTTCTTTTCCTCAAAATCCCCACGCGCTAAATATTATGGCGGGACTGAGTAATACCAAACTGAGCTTGGGATTAAAACGAATTGAGGATTTAGCTAACTTGCCAGAAATGATTGATCCCGAAAAACAAGCAGCCATGCGGATTTTATCAGGGATTCTCAGCAGTGCTATTCAGGCAAAACCCCCACTGATACCGCTGCTGGCATTTAGGATGGTAAAGCTGTGTATTAAATACGGTAATTCGCCTTATGCAAGTATTGCCTACGTTTATTATGGCGTAGTTATGTGCAAGCTAGGGGACATTAGTTTGGCATACCAATTCGGTCAACTGGCAATTAGGCTGTTAGACAAATTTCCCTCCCGTTCAATCAAAAGTAGAGTTTATGCAACATTTGGTTCTTTTATTCACCACTGGAAAGCCGCTCTCAAGTCAGGATTAGGCGATCTGAAAGAAGGTTTTAAAAATGGGATGGAAACTGGAGATTTAGAATTTGCTGGTTATGCTATAGGTGCATATTGCTTAAACAAACTGTCGATAGGAGAGCCTCTAGATTTGGTGGATCAGGAGACGGGTAAATATATGAAACTAATGCAGCAATCTCAACTTGAAATGGCTGTACAGTATATAAGTATAGCAAGGCAGATAGCCCTCAATTTGCGCGGTCAAGCTGTCGAACCCTGTCATTTAGTTGGTGAGAGATTTAATGAAGTCAAAACGCTCCCCATTTTAATAGAATGTAAAAACTTTTTTTTAGTTGGTTTGGTTTATCATGCCAAAACTCAGCTTAATTTTATCTTCAGAAATTACGCGCAAGCATTAAATAATTCAAGATTATTTGAGAAACATGAGGAGTCTGTAGCCGGATTTGATGTGGTGGCTCTGAATAATTTTTACTCCTCTCTCAGTATCATAGCTTTGTATCTAGCAACTGGCAAAGGGGAACAAAAGCAATATTTGGAAAAAGTGCTGCAAAACCAAAAGAGGATGAAAAAATGGGCAGTTCATGCTCCGATGAATTACCAACACAAATACGACTTGGTTGCAGCCGAGATAGCGCGAGTGTTGGGGCAAAATACCGAAGCAATGGAATTGTACGATCGCGCAATTGATGGAGCTGCCAAAAACGGTTATATTCAAGAGGAAGCATTAGCCTATGAATTAGCCGGAGAATTTTATCAAACTTTGGGCAAAGAGATAGTTTCTCAAGCATATCTGACTAAAGCCTATTATGGATATATCCATTGGGGAGCCATAGCTAAAGTTAAACATTTAGAATCAACACATCCTTTCTTAGCAGCACAGACGCGCACAATTCCAACTCCAACCCTCGATGTCACCCGCACTGCCACGGGAAATACTACCAGTAGTAGTTTAGGCGATTTCTTAGACTTAGCTACTTTTATTAAGTCGGCGGAAGCCATTAACGGTGAAATTGTTCTCGAAAAATTGTTGACCAAATTAATCAAAATTATTTTAGAAAATGCGGCGGCTCAAAAAGTAGTGCTACTGCTGCTGAAAAACGATATCCTCTGCATAGAAGCTACGGGCAGTTTTGCGGAGGATAAAGTGACACTTTTACCCTCTATTCCCGTAGAAAATTGTCAAGATGTTCCCCTGTCTGTGATTAATTACGTACAGCGCAGTCAAAACCATCTGGTTTTAGACAATGCGACTGTCGCGGAACCTTTTAAGGTAGATACCTACATTGAGAAATATCAACCAAAATCAATTCTCTGTTTGCCGATTATTTATCAATCTCAGCGGCGCGGAATAATTTATCTAGAAAATGCTTTGACGGTAGGAGCTTTTACAGCAGAGAGAGTGGAAGTATTCAAAGTGTTAATTTCTCAAGTTGCTATTGCTGTAGAAAATGCTGGTTTGTACGCGCGGGAGAAAGAAAAATCTCAACAGTTAGAAAAATCTTTCAATGAATTGCAACAGGCGCAACTGCAACTCATTCAAAGCGAAAAAATGTCTGCTCTCGGCAATTTGATTGCAGGGGTTGCTCACGAAATTAACAATCCGCTTGGTTTTATTGCGGGCAATCTGGATGCTGCTGCTGAGGCGAGCTTAGATTTGATTGATTGCTTACAACTTTACCAAGAAAAATTTCCTAATCCTGGAGATGAGTTAGAGGATAAAGCATCGGAAATTGATTTAGAATATTTGATCGAAGATTTGCCTAAAATGCTTTTATCTATGAAATCAGGTACAGAGCGCATCCGCAATATTAGCAAGTCTTTGCGGACTTTTTCCCGCGCTGACAGTGCAAATAAAGTGTTAGCAAATATTCATGAGGGCATCGACAGCACTTTGATGATTTTACAGTATCGTCTGAAAGCTAAAGATACTCGCCCCGCGATTAAAATTATCAAAGAATACCGAGATATCCCGCCTGTTAAATGTTATTTTGGGCAACTGAATCAGGTATTTATGAATGTGCTGGCAAATGCGATCGAGTGTTTTGACGAATTCAATCAGGGTCGTACTTACGCGGAAATTGAAGCTTTACCGAATACGATCGCCATTATCACTCATCTCGGAGAGGATAACAACAGTGTGGTGATTAAAATCAAAGATAACGGTCAAGGGATGTCATCGGAGGTCAAGTCGAAAATATTTGACCATTTATTTACTACCAAAGGAGTAGGGAAAGGTACGGGTTTGGGGTTGTCTATCAGTCGGCAAATTGTGGAAGAAACCCACGGGGGTAAACTAACTTGCGAATCGGTGCTGGGAGAAGGTTCCGAATTTGCGATCGCCCTGCCGCTTTGATAAAATTTATTCACCACGCTTACCCAATCAGTCATTGCCAATTGTTTAATCTCAAATCTCAAATCTCAAATGTTATGACTTGTGCTTAACACACACTTGGAAATTTGTCAATTGCTAAATATCTATCAAATAGTCCACAGTTCACTGTTTAAAGCAGGCAGTATGCAGTTACATTATTAGCTAAATGTAATAACTATATTTGATAGGAGTTTTTCGAGTGAACGCTGCCGAACAAGCCAAAAATATAGAAGTTGCCAGCAAAATTGCTGCGGTTGTTAATTTATTCAAGTCCGAATTCCCGGATGCAAAAGTCGATTTGAAACCTTGGATGAATGACCAGGATACCAGAGAACTTGTAGATCCAGATTCGATCGACATTGGCTTCCATTTTCCCGGCAGAAGTCGCTTGCTGCAAAGCCGCAGCATTTTGATTCAAATCCGATTTTACCAAGATCCGGTGGAAGGATATCGGCGCGCGATCGGAGTTGAGGCCGCCGGTTACGATCATAGCGGTCAGCAGTGGCACTTTTCTACTGTGGAAAATTGGAATTTTCTCGGCCTAACCGAACCTGCGGTGGAGTCGGCGCAAAAACTCAAAGACTTTTGCCAGCAGATATTCGATTTGTTTAATTAATCTTTTTGAGGACTTCAGTTTTCACTGCGAACCTGTTTGTACTAAGGACTTTAGTCCTTGCTATTATCGCAATTGTCGATCGACTTACAGCCAACTGGATAAACAGATTTGTAAGTAGTCGATCGCTTGCCAAACAAAGTATAGCGGTTATCGCGGACTTGTTCGTACACGCGATCGCCCATCCACTTCATCCCCGGCATTGCCCGGTAAGCAGCCACAAACACCTCACCTCCCGGCAATATCCGCCCTATTTCCTCCGCCGCATCGCTGCCCTGCCAGCGCCGTTCCGGGCTCTTGCCATCTATCAAAATCATCCCCATTTCGCAGTCGCCAGACGTAATCCCAAAGCGATTTAATTGCTCTAAATCTTGCATGGGAATATACTCAAACCGCGTGCCTTGGTCTAAGGTTTCTAGTAACTGTACCAAAGTAACGCAGAGATTGCAATTGCCGTCATAAATTACGTTATATTTCATGGTTATGGGGAATAATGAATTGGACATTGGGCATTGGCCAAACAGGGCATTGGTAGTAAATAACTACTGACTACTGACTGCTGACTACTGACTACTGACTACTGACTACTAACTACTGACTATTCCCCACAGGAATCTCGATCGCAAATTCCGTGCCTTGACCCGGTGCAGAATCGCACTTAAGCAGCCCGCCGTGTTTTTCCACCACAATTTGATAGCTGATAGACAGCCCCAAACCAGTACCTTTACCAGGTTCTTTCGTAGTAAAAAATGGATCGAACAGCCTTTTGTGAACATCTATCGGAATCCCCGGCCCGTTGTCAGCAATCCGAATCACAATATGAGAAGGATGTGGCATTGAATCATCAGAAACAGTAGAATCTGCTTGCATCAAAGCATCCTGTTCATATTTTACATCCGTACAAATCCGCAGCGTCGGCGAAGGACAATAAGGAATAGGCGCCAGTTGTCCCTCTGCCCACTGTCCACTCTCCATTGCCTCTTCCAAAGCATCAATTGCATTGCCAATAATATTCATAAAAACCTGATTCAACTGTCCTGCATAACACTGTACGCGGGGCAAATTCCCGAACTCTTTGAGCAGCACAATTTTAGGACGCCCTGCCGTTTCTTTCAACCTGTGCTGCAAAATCAATAAAGTGCTTTCAATCCCTTCGTGAATATCCACCTGCTTTTGTTCGGATTCATCTAATCGCGAAAAATTCTTCAGTGACAGCACAATTTGGCGAATTCGTTCGGCTCCCATTTTCATCGAATTTAGCAGATTCGGCAAATCTCTGAGCAGAAAATTCAAATCGATATCATTTATCTCTTGTTGAATAATCGGTGTTGGGTGCGGGTATTCCTGCTGGTAAAGTTGCAGAATTTTTAGCAAGTCTTGAAAGTAATCGTCAGCGTGCATGACATTGCCGTAAATAAAGCTAACTGGATTGTTTATTTCGTGAGCAACGCCAGCGACTAATTGCCCCAAACTTACCATTTTTTCATTTTGAACCATCATGCTTTGAGTTTTATGCACGTCCCGCAGGGCTTTTGCCAATTCTTCATTTTTAGTCCTCAATTGACTTTCGGAAAGCCGCACCGCTTCTTCTGCGTGTTTGCGATCGGTAATATCTTTGCGAATTGCTACATATTGATGGGGTTCTCCGCTGGTATTTAAGAAAGGTACAATGGTAGTATCCAACCAGAATAATGTGCCGTCTTTAGCTTGATTTTTCATTTCTCCCCGCCAAACCTTTCCCTGGCGGATTGTTGACCAAAGCTGCTTGAAAAAATCGGCTGAGTGATAGCCAGAATTGACAATTCTGTGGGTGTGGCCGAGCAGTTCTTCTCGGGAGTATTTAAAGAGTTCGCAAAATTGCTCGTTGACATAGGTAATGGCTCCGAATTCGTCGGTATTCGAGACAATTGCCGATTGATCCAAAGCAAATTTTTCAAATTCCAACTCTTGGAGAGTTTGGCGCAATTCTGCTTCTGCTTGTTTGCGATCGCTAATATCGGTAATCATCCGCAACACCCCGGAAAATTCGCCCTCACCGTCGAACATCGGCGTCGCCGACACGATCGCCCACAAGTGAGATCCGTCTTTGCGAGTAAACTTAAAATCGTGGCGTTCCCGAAGGCCTTGGCGCCTGCGCTGGACGTAACTTTCTGCTATTTCCCTAGACTCGCAGTCGATAAACTCAAATAGCGATCGCCCCAGCATTTCCTCCACAGTATACCCCAGCATTTCGGCCATCATGCTGTTAGCAAAAGTCGTGATACTTTCGCTGTCAAACATCCAAACGCCCTCAGAAGCCGTCTCGACAATGCAGCGGTAATAATTCTCCCTCTCCCTGACTGTTGCCTCTGCTTGCTTGCGATCCGTAATATCAGTTTGCACCGCAATAAAACCTTCGAGTTCCCCATTTTCTTGATAAATTGGGGCGATCGAAAGCGCCACCCAATAACCCTTTCCATCCTTTTTGTAATTGTAGATTTCCTGATTAAACGGCACCCCCGCAGCCAAAGCCGATCGCAGTTGAGCAATAGTTAGCGGGTCTGTTTCAGGGCCTTGCAGTACATCACCCGGTTTTTTTCCCTGCACTTCTGCCAGCACATAACCGCTAATCCGAGTAAATCCTTCATTCACCCATTCAATGCAGCCTTGAGCATCAGTAATAATCACACCATTTTGGGTTTTTTGAGCCACAATAGCCAACCGCGACAATTCGGTTTCATTTTTTTTGCTTTCCGTAATATCTTCAGCAATACCCAGAATGTACTTAGGCGCGCCCGAATCGTCAAACAAAGGAACTTTTTTCGTGTGCAAAATCCGCTTTCCTCGGTGCGGAAGTTCGATAGTTTGTTCGGGCAAATCGACGCCTTTTCTCGTGGCCAGCACTTCTAAATCTTGTGCTTGCAAGTAATTGGCATGATCTGACTCGAACAAGTCAGCAGCATTGTTTAAGATCACTTCATCCCTGGAATAGCCAAACAATTCTTCGCTAGCAGTATTCCAATAAATAAATTTTTGCTCTACAGCATCTTTAATAAAGACGCTAATCGGCAGATTTTGCAGTACCGCATTCAGAAAATCTTGAGTGTTTCGCAGGTTTTCCTCAGCACGCTTTCGTTCCGTAATATCCAAAATTACTCCGTCGAGATAGACAACCCGACACAGAGAATTTGCGATCGGCGAAATCGGCGAAACCGGCGAAACCACAGCCGACAACAAGCCCTCAATTTGCCCTTGTCCCTCTTGTCTTCCTCTCGCCTCGTCCGCCTCGCAGCAAACAGCTTTGCCTTTTTCGTAAACCCAGCTAATGCCGCCGTCAGCCCGGACAATCCGGTATTCAAGGATGTACGGAGTTCTGGTTTCTACACTTTTTGTGACAACAGCATCCACATTTGTGCGGTCTTGAGGATGGATAATGCTGGCAAAAGAACGGACGCGATCGTTGATAAAATCAGAAGATGGATAGCCTGATATTTCTTGAACCGCCTCGCTCAAAAACGCCATTGTCCGTGTTAATTCCCCGTCGTCCGTATACTCGCAGGTACAGCGGTAGACAGCACCGGGAATATTAGCTACTAAATTTTTATATTTTTCTTCGCTTTTTAACAAAGATGAGCCGTCTTCGTTATTGGGATCGCCGTTCTTAAATTTAGAAGAATTCGAGGAAATTTGCATGATTTTTTCACTTGTGAGTGCGGGGGCAAGTGGTACAGTAGATGACCCTATAAAAAGTGAATTAAATTTGCGAAATAATTCGTTATAAACTAATATAGTACAAAATTAGTTCTGCGAACATTCAGAAAATTTGAGGGTGGCTAATAGGTAGAGCTAATCAAGGCTAGAGATGTAGAAAACAGTTCGGAAACGCATTATCTAACGGATTGAACGCATTTAACGTATGTATGTTGAGGTTCGAGGGAAACAGGGAAGATTTTCCCCTTTCTCGTTTTCCCACTCCCCCTCTCTCCCCATCTCTCCCTCTGCCACTCCCCCACTCCCTCACTCTCGTTACAATAAGATAAGTGGCCTTGTTACTGATCGCCCCTCAAACAAAACACCGTCAGGAACCTCAGCCTTTAGGCATGAGGCTTGAAGGAGAAATCTAACAAGCCGTTCTGACGGGCCTCAGTCTTAACTGACTACGTTTTTCGAGTCATGACACCCTGGGATGCGTAGCTAGTCCTTTGCTCTGTCGTTGAGAGTTAAACAGTTCTAAGGTAACAGGAACAGTGCTTTCAACCTAACAAGCTCTTAAAACTTTGGCGAAGCTAACTTTACTCCGAAAAGAGATTGAGGCAACCATACCTCACGCCTTGGGGCAACCATACCCCTCCACCCCGCGAGGGGATTCAATTCAATGTAAAGCCGTCCTAAAAGGACGGGGTTTCAAACCCATAGTTCTGATGACTCAACAACAACCCCGGATTTGCATTCTCGGCGGAGGCTTCGGCGGACTCTACACAGCCCTGCGCTTGAGTCAGTTACCCTTCTCCAAAACCGAAAAACCCGAAATAGTCCTAGTTGACCGCCGCGATCGATTTTTGTTCGTTCCCCTGCTGTACGAACTCCTGACCGGCGAACTCCAAACCTGGGAAATTGCCCCGCCGTTTGCCGAACTCTTGGAAAACACAGGCGTGCGCTTTTGTCAAGGTACTGTTTCCGGCATTGATGTAGAGGAAAAGCGAGTGCAGTTGCACGACGGCCCAGAAATTCCGTGCGATCGCCTGGTTTTAGCTTTAGGCGGCGAAACCCCCCTAGATATGGTGAAAGGTGCGGTTGAATACGCTTACTCATTTCGCACTCTCGACGACGCCTACCGCTTAGAAGAAAGATTGCGGTTTTTAGAAGCCAGCAACACCGACAAAATTCGGGTTGCGATCGTCGGCGCCGGTTATGCGGGAGTAGAATTAGCTTGTAAATTAGCCGATCGACTCGGAGACAAAGGTCGCGTGCGGTTAGTCGAGCAAGGGAACATGATTCTGCGGACATCACCGGAGTTTAACCGCGAAGCCGCCACCCAAGCATTAGAAAAACGCAAAGTGTGGATCGACTTAGAAACAGAAGTAGAGGCGATCGAAGCGGACACAATATCCTTACTTTACAAAGGACAATTAGATGTTCTCCCCGTAGACATAGTGCTGTGGACAGTAGGAACTCAAGTTAGTCAAGCAGTGCGATCGCTACCCCTCAAACAAAACCAGCGCGGTCAATTAACAGTCAATTCGCAAATGCAAATTATCGACCATCCAGATATATTTGCCTTGGGAGACTTAGCAGAATGTCACGATGCAAATGGTCAAAAAGTCCCCGGAACAGCCCAAACAGCCTTCCAGCAAGCTGACTACACCGCATGGAACATTTGGGCATCCCTCACCGGCCGCCCATTACTTCCTTTCCGCTATCAGCCGCTAGGAGAAATGATGACATTAGGAATTGACAACGCCACCCTAGCCGGTTTAGGAATTAAACTCGACGGACAACTAGCCCACATTGCTCGCCGCCTAGCCTATCTCTATCGGATGCCAACATTTGACCATCAACTAAAAGTTGGTTTCAATTGGATTAGCAGGCCGATTCAGGAGTTGCTTAAAAGTTAATCGATGCTTCTTCAAATAGATCGGCAACAGGCAAGATGCCTGTTCCACAAAAATTCAATGTTCTTGTGGAATGGGCATCTTGCCCGTTCCCAAAAAATTCAATGTTCTTGTGGAATGGGCATCTTGCCCGTTCCCAAAAAATTCA
>NZ_JAUBTK010000066.1:0-27489 GCF_036702455.1 Microcoleus sp. D2_18a_D3 | reverse complement strand
ATATTCTTGTGGAATGGGCATCTTGCCCGTTCCCAAAAAATTCAATATTCTTGTGGAATGGGCATCTTGCCCGTTCCCAAAAAATTCAATATTCTTGTGGAATGGGCATCTTGCCCGTTCCTATAGAAAATATTAGGTACAATAAAAAATGCAAACTCCTACAATTCAACAGCCAAAAACAGAACTTCCACCGTTAATCGAGCGGGAAATTTTGTTTGGAAATCCCGAAAAAACTAGCCCCAAACTTTCACCCGACGGCAAGTATATCGCCTACATTGCACCCGATGAACACAACGTCTTGCAAGTGCAATTGCGTACCGTCGGTCAAGCAGACGATCGCCAACTGACAGCAGATAAAAAACGAGGCATTCGCATCTTTTACTGGACTTACAGCGGCGAAGAGTTAATTTACCTCCAAGATGCAGACGGTGATGAAAACTGGCATTTATATTTAGTCAATATCCAGTCAAATCTGGTTCGCGACTTGACACCATTTCAAGGCGTTCAAGCTCAGACGATCGCCTTTGATCGCAAATTCCCCAATGAAATATTAGTGGGAATGAACATCCGCGATCGTAGCAAACACGACGTTTACCGCATCAACCTCAAAAATGGTGCAGTTGAATTTGACACCGAAAACCCAGGTAACATCGTCCGTTGGATTGCTGACGCCCAATTCCAAGTGCGGGCGGCCACAGCCAGAACTGCCGACGGCGGATCAGAATTGGTGTTTCGGGAAACTGCGGACAAGTCTTGGGAAAGCCTGCGAAGCTGGGGGCCCGACGAGGAAGGCGGTGCCCTCATGTTCTCAGAAAACGGCAAAATTCTTTACATCATGGGCAATCATGATGCTAACGCCGAACGTTTGATCGCATTAGACTTAGAAACCAAACAAGAAACTGAGCTCGCCTCTGACCCAGAATACGATGTCGGCAACCTTGTGGGACACCCCACCAAGCGAGAGATTCAGGCGGTTTCCTTCTACAAGGACAAGCAAGAGTGGCAGATTTTAGACCAAAGCATAGCAGAGGATTTTGAGGAGCTCCGCAAATTCCGCCCCGGCGAATTCTCCATCACCAGTCGCAACCTCGCCGATACCACTTGGCTAGTCGCTTACATGACAGACGACGGCCCAGTTTACTATTATGTGTTCGATCGCCCCTCCAAAACCTTCACCTTCCTGTTCAGCAACCAACCCAAACTCGAAGGGCTACCGCTATCATCAATGGAACCCATTTCTTACACCGCAAGAGATGGTTTAACCATTCACGGCTACCTGACAAAACCGGTTGGTGTCTCAACACCCGTACCGACAGTCTTGCTTGTTCACGGTGGCCCCTGGGGGCGCGATACTTGGGGTTACAATCCACAAGCCCAATGGCTGGCAAACCGAGGTTACGCCGTTTTGCAAATCAATTTTCGCGGTTCCGCCGGCTACGGCAAAGCCTTTCTCAATGCCGGCAATCGCGAATGGGCCGCTAAGATGCACGACGACTTGCTAGATGGGGTTAATTGGCTGGTAGAAACAGGAATTTCCCAACCAGATAAAATTGCGATTATGGGCGGTTCTTACGGTGGTTATGCTGCCTTAGTGGGATTGACTTTTAGTCCCGATGTTTTTGCCTGCGCCGTCGATATTGTCGGGCCAAGCAATTTGATTACACTGCTGCAAAGTATTCCCCCTTACTGGGAACCTCTCAAAGCAAATATGTATCACCGCGTCGGCAATTTGGAAACAGAACCAGAGTTTCTGAAATCGATCTCGCCTTTATTTTTTGTCGATCGCATCCAGAAACCTTTACTCATCGCCCAAGGTGCCAACGACCCGCGAGTTAAATTAGCAGAAAGCGAGCAAATTGTCAATGCCATGAAGCAAGCCGGCAAACCTGTAGAATACGTGCTTTATACAGACGAAGGACACGGATTTGCGCGGCCAGAAAATCGCCTGCACTTTTATGCGATCGCCGAAGAATTCCTAGCCAAATATTTAGGAGGCAGATTTGAACCTGCAGGCAACCTTGCCAATCATTCTGGCTTGGTGAATCCGCAAACAACTAATTAGAAGGAAGAAGGAAAAAGGAAGAAGAAAGAAGGAATTATTCAAATCTCTTTTCTCTTCTCTTCTCTTCTCTTCTTTTCCTCTGTGTTCTCTGTGTCCTCTGTGGTTAAATCATTCCGATGCAACCGGATGTGCGATAAGTCCTCTTTCCTCTTCCCTTTTTCTTCTCAAATGACCAAAATTATTTTTCTAGATGCCGCAGGTACACTATTTGATGTTCGCGGTAGCGTCGGCGAGGTATACGGACAAATAGCCCAGAGGTTTGGAGTAACAGTTAAGAGTGAAGAGTTAAATGCAGCATTTTTCCAAAGCTTCGCCTCAGCAAGCCCGATGGCATTTCCAGGGAGAGAAGCGGCAAAAATTCCCGAATTAGAATTTGAGTGGTGGCAAACAGTTTCCGCAAAAGCATTCCAAATAGCAGGCATTTTCCAGCAATTTTCTGACTTTCCCAAATTCTTTGTCGAACTCTACGCTCATTTTGCCACCGCCGAACCTTGGTTCGTCTATCCCGACGTATTGCCAGCATTAAATAAGTGGCAGCAACAAGGAATTGAATTAGCAGTAGTATCGAATTTCGATTCGCGACTTTATGCAGTATTAAAAGCACTAAACTTAGCTGAATATTTCACATCAGTGACAATTTCCACCGAAGTTGGTGCAGCAAAACCCCAGTCTCAAATTTTTACCGCAGCTTTGCAAAAGCACAATTGCATTGCGGAAAACGTTTTGCATATCGGCGATAGTTTTAAGGCTGATTATTGCGGTGCTAAAGCTGCTGGTTTAAATGCGGTTTGGTTGAATCGCCACCAGGAAAAAATAGATTCAGCAAAGTTTAATTTAACAGATTTTCAAAAAATAGAAGAGTTTCCTAGTCTGGATTTTATATAAGTCAGTCCGGGACGCACTCCGGCAAAGAAACCGGGTTTTTTACCCGATCTGCGGGTGGCAAGGCGTCTTTTCGTAAAAAAACCCGGTTTCCCATGAGTCCCGATGCGTCCAGGACTATAAATATGAATTTTATGAGGTTAAGGTTATGATTTATATGAATTGACTTATAAAGCTGTTTATTGAATAATATGAGTAATTTAACCGCAGAGAGCGCAGAGGGCGGTGAGTTCGAGAAGAGAGAGGCGAACGCTATATTTAACTTTCTAGTGGGAAAGAACATTACAGATACTAATCGTGAACTTTATGGAACCTCGACTCACTCAAACTCAGTTAGCACAGGTAGTCGCTGAAATCGACAAGTTATCGCAGCAGCGCGAGTTAGAATTGGCCCCGGATCAGGTAAGAGAAATTTTACGGGAGTTGAATCTGCCTGATGAGCTTTTAGAAGATGCGATCGCCCAAATGCGCCGCCGCGAAGTCCTAGAAAAACAGCAGCGACGCAACCGCTGGATCGCGATCGCCTCGACAGCCGTTGTCATTTCTGCGATCGGTATAGGCGTGCTGTTCGGGCAAAATCAGCAACAAAAAACTGCTCAAGTTGTGGGAGGAGAAGACAGGATTGCGCTATCGAAAAAAGGTGGTGACAGCCTTACTCAAGTCAACCGTCAAATCAACCCCCGCATCTACTACCAGGTGACGTTGAAAAATGCTCCGATCGGTCGTGAGTTGTCTCTGCAATGCGATTGGATTAATCCCAGCGGTGACATTGTTCATCAGGGCAGGTATCAAACTCGCACGATCGATACTGCAGTTTGGAATACGCACTGCTTTTACGATCTCGGATCTGCTGCCGCCCCAGGCAAATGGGAAGTTCGGATGTCCCTGGATGGGCGCGCGATCAGCAGTGAACCTTTCACGGTGAAATAGATGGGTGCGATCGACAAACCTTCACATTTTATCGGCTATTGGGGACTGGACGATTGCACAAAAACGCTCAGCCGTTTAGCCCCAGACTACTTCATCCGGCAGGGCAAATTATCAGAATGGGCGATCGCCTCTGCATCTGTACTCACGGCTGACACAGTGACGCTGAATGCTTGCGGGCGATTTGGGCCAACCGATTTTCCGGGAGATGCTTGGGTGGCGGTAGAAGCGAAACAGCTACGGCTGGGGCGCGATCCGTTTGGGCGAGTGCCGTTGTACTGGATGCAGTTGGGAGAAACGATTTGGTTTGCGACGCAAATGCAATTGCTGCTACCGCTGATTGCTTCCCCTCAAATTAGCCCGATCGCGCTACACAGTTATGCTTGTTTTTCCTACGTGCCCGCGCCGTTAACGCCGATCGAGCAAATTGCATCCGTAGCAGCCGGAAGCGAGATGATTTGGGAAATCGCCGATGTTAACGATCGGCCGAAAGTACGCGCGGCGAAGCTATCCTGTAGGGAATCGCTGCAATCGGCTTGGCAAGAAGCGCCCCAATTACTGCGCCGTGAGGATGAGGCGATCGCACAATTGCAAGGGCTGTTGCAACAGGCGATCGATCGACAAGTGGCCGATTTGCCGATCGACGAACCCGTGGGCGTTTTACTCTCCGGCGGCATCGATTCTTCCCTGGTGACGGCGCTGCTAGTGAAAGCAGGCTTGCACGTGCGCGCCTATGCCCTCGATTTTGGTGTCGAAGCCTATTCCGAACTGCCCTACGCCCAACAGGTGGCGGACTTTTTCCAGATTCCGCTGATCCGAGTGGCGGCAACGGGCGATGCTGTGTTGCGGGCGATCGGGCCAACCGCCAAAGCCCTCGATTTACCCTATGGAGATGGCACGACGGCTGCACTGTTTTTGCTCAAACAGGCGGCGGCGCAAGACGTGCGAGTTGTATTCAATGGCGAGAATGGCGATCAGCTATTTGCTGGATGGACAAACAAGCCTTTGATTGCCCACGGAGTTTACACAGCAGAGCATCCCGCCGGAGGAGAAACTTTTGAACAGCAGTATTTGCGGACGTTTCAGCGATTTTATGGTTATGAAAAACAGATTTTTTCGCCAGAAATGCTCGATCGCATCCAGTCTCACGATTTGAGCGTTTACCTGCAAGACGCGATCGATCCCGAAACCTGTCCTTCCCTGCTAGCGAGGCTGCGGCGGGCTTCGCTGATGCTCAAAGGTGCCCAAAATATTCAGCCGAGGGCAACGGCATTGGGGTTTGCTTGCGGTTTGTGGGTGCGATCGCCCTTCTGCGACCCCGACCTCACAGCATGGACGTTTCAACTGCCAGGAGAGCTGCTACTGCAAGGTGCGTGCGAAAAATACATCCTCAAAAAAGCCTCCGAACGCTGGCTGCCGCCGGAAATTGTCTGGCGGGAAAAGCGCGGCATGGGTGTGCCGTTGAAGGTTTGGTATTACCGGGAGTTTTGGGCTGCGATCGGCGATCGGCTGAATCCGAATCTGTTGCGATCGCAAAATTGCTGGCAGCCCCATTTGGCTGACTCAATGTTATCGGGACAACTCGGAGTTGCTATGCGCGATCGCTATATTGGCAATAATCTCTGGCTGCTGCTGATGTGGCAGGCATGGCGAACCGAGGTTTTAGGCGAAATTCCGGGCAAGCGATCGCTCGATCATGTGTTTTGGTTGCCACCGGCGATCGGACAACGCATTTGGAAATATCGCAGGAGGCTAGAATGAACTCATCTCAAATCCGCGCTGCATCGGCATTCTTCATATCTCTCTTGTTTTCATCTGCGTAAATCCGTGTCTATCCCTTGTCATCTGCGGTTAATAAATTCTCTTTTTTTAACCGCAGATGAGGGCAGATTAACACAGATTAACGCAGATTAAGGAGATTGATTCCGGTTACACAATTCGTGATTATTAATTCTTGAATCGATTTTATCATTCTTATACTAACGGATTTAATATGACTGAATCTTTGCTACAAAATGAAACCAAAATACATTCGCCGCCGTTCTCGGAAGCATTAGCCAAGCGACTTTTGTCAACTTATGGTTCGCCCTTATATGTGTATCAGGCCGAGATCCTCAGTCAGACTCTTGAGCATATTACGCGATCGATCGACTATCCCCACGTTCAGTTTCATTTTGCCGCCGTCACCAACGGCAATATTGCTCTGTTGCAATTGATTCAGCAAGCTGGTTGGGGGCTACACGCGAATACACCAGGGGATGTTTTTTTGGGACTGAAAGCGGGTTTTACGAGCGATCGCATTGTCTACACCGGCAGTAACCTCAACAGGGCGGATATTCAGCAATTGATTGAATGGAAAATCGATCAATTCAATTTCGATAGTCTGTCGCAACTCCAGGATTTTTGCGAATATTCGCGCAGTCAACCGCGATCGATCCGTGCCGAAATCGGACTGCGCCTCAACTCACCGGAATTGACGGGAGACAGTCGGATTGGAGTGCGTCCCGCCGAATTCGAGAAAGCCAACGAAATCGCCCAGCAGCAGGGGTTGAGGATTACTGGATTGCATTTTTATCGGGGGACAGGAACGAACGCCACGAGTGCTTTTACGCAGGCGATCGATCGGCTAATTGCGATCGCCCAACTGTTGCCCGATTGGCGAACCCTCGATTTTGGCGGTGGTTTTGGCTATCCCTATCGAGGCGGTGCAGTGTTTGACTGGCGGGAGTTTGGTGCGGCGATTACTGAACGATTGAGTGCGCTATCTCGCCCGATCGAGTTGGTGATTGAACCGGGACGATCGGCGATCGCAGGTTGTGGCGTTTTGCTTGCGAAAGTTGTGTCGGTGAAGTGGTTGGGCGCGCGGCAAATTGTCGGGGTGGATACGACTGTATCAAATCTATCGGTGCCGGCAGTACACGGGGGCTATCGCGCGATCGCAACTTGGGAAACCGACGATGTATCGCGACATGAAACAGATATTTGCGGCAACACAACTTATTCGCGGGATTATTTGGGGCGCAACTGTTGGCTACCGAAACTCAAAATTGGAGATGCGATCGCGATTTTGGATAGCGGGGCTTACGGCTATGCGATGTCGTCACATTTTCTGCACCGCCCCCGCCCTGCTGAGGTGTTGATTGATGCTAAGGGCGATCGATTAATTCGACAGCGAGAAGACTATTCTATCTTGTTAAACGGGCAAATATTTTAATAGGGCATTGGGCATTGGGCATTGGGCATAGTTTCTTCCTTCTTGCGACTTCCATCGGACTGACATCCGTTACATCCGTTACATCCGTTACATCCGTTACAGAATCCGTTGCCGAACTTCCTTCTTCCTTCTAGTTATTATCTCTCTTCTCTTCCTCTGCGTCCTCTGCGGCCTCTGCGGTTAAATCATTCCGAAACAATCGCCAACGATATAAATCCATTAAATCAATCAGGAGTAACCGAAATGGGAATGAAATGCGTCCAGTGTCAAACAGACAACATTTTGAGCGATCGTACAAGCAACTCAGGTCGCTGTAAACAGTGCAACCATCCGTTTGTCTTTGAACCCACTACCGTCACTGATAAAAAGTTGGCATTCACCGATCCCTTTTTCAAAAATGCGATCGAAAATATTTCCAGCCAAAATATGTTGTTTTTTACGCACAAACAGTTTTTGTATTTTATTGACCAAAAGCTTAAATCTCGCTCCCCAGAAATTAGTTGGATTTTTCTCTACTTCTTTTATAGCGTATTTATGGGCATTTTCGGCATTAACTGGGCTTCTGCTATTTTACCGTCACAATTCGCAGTTGTTATTCCCTTCGCTCTCTACAATTTGATTTGGATATGGCTATTGTTCCACTACAGCAAATCTCCGGATCAAGGTATTCGCGGCAGAAGAAATAATGCTAAAAACCTCCAGATTTTAGGGGGAATTATTTTAGTGCTGGGCATTTCAGGAAGCCTAATATTTGATTATTCTTCAGGATACATCGTAGCGATTACACTAGGGCTATTTTCCTACTGGCTCGGCATTTCACAAAAAAAACGCCCACAGATAACGGGTGAAATATTTCTCGTTAATCAAGCGCAGAGCGATAAATGGCTGCGAGACTGGCAAACAGTGAACGGTACATTAGAAAAACTCCTTCCTGCTGCTCGTCAAGAGGCTTTGCCCGCAACCATCGATCGCGAAGTCAGCGCCTACAGCTTCGATCGCGCAATTATCTGTGACAGTGACGAAATAGCTCAATTCCTCATTGCCAACAACGTCCATTTTGAAAACAACTGCGCGATTCTTAGTATTAGTGGCTATCCCCAAAGCATCTTCAGTACCGTGATTGAAATGCTGCGGCGCAATGCCGATTTGAAAGTTTATGCGCTGCACAATGCGAGCCCTGCTGGAGTTGGCTTGGTACATCAACTGCGAACTAATCCAAACTGGTTTGCGAATCAAGCGGTGACAATTTTTGATTTGGGAATTTCTCCCCGTCAAATCTTAGCAACCCGTGATATGTTTGTGCAGCAATCTCAAACAATGGCACAAACCGCCCGTCAATTACCCGACGCTGTAAGGCAAGGTTTAACAGCAGAAGAACTAGCATGGCTGGATGCAGGCAATTTTGTGGAATTGGAATCGTTTACGCCGCAGCGGTTGTTGCGCGTGGTGAATTATGGACTTGCTCAGAGTGGCGAACCGCAGACCAATGACGGCTTAATATTAGTGGATAATGCTGTCGGGTATGGTGGTGGCTATGTGTTTGTCTCCGATAGTTTTGGTTAGGGCGTGTTTTCAAACTTTATAAGCTGTTACGCATTTAAACAACTAACGAACCAGGTAAGGTGCGTCACCTAGAACACTTACGCTTACAAGGGAAACGCTTATGTACTGACGCACCCTACAATTGTCCTTTAAATGTCGAACAGCTTATTAGACTTATTAATAATAAGCTTAAAAAGTCTTGAAACTTAGTCTGAATAAGATTTTTAGCGCTCTTTTGTTAAAATCCTAAAAAGCTGATCTTGGTAAGGGCTTCAGCGATTTTAAAATGAGGAGCAAAAAAGCTGAGGTTAACTCGGTGAGTAAAGGTTTCAAATTTTTTAACTTCCCCCCACGGGCAGGGCGGTTTCATTCTCACGAAAATCAGGCTTTTGTAGGGGCGGTGCCCCCGTGCCCGCCCCCACCCACAGACGATTTCACAGGCGGTTCAGACATGGGGGCAACCACGGGGGGATTGCCCCTACCGAGAATGAAACCGCCCTGCCCACGGGGGGAAATTTAGTTTAAATTGTGTGAAATTTGCCTTCAACTTTCTCTCGTCTGGTTTTGTTTGTGTAGGCGCGGTTTCTAACCGCCCGGACTTGTAACCGCCTGGACTTATTTAAGTCGTATACTCCGCATTAATCTTCACGTAGTCGTAACTCAAATCGCATCCCCAAGCTTTCGCAAAACCGCTGCCATTCCCCACACTAACCTGAATTAAAACCGTATCAGCCTTCAAATATTCCCCCTCTGCAGCCGCTTTCATATAATTACTTGCAGCAGCGCGATCGAACTCTTTAGGTTGTCCGTTTTCCATCATCAAAAAATCCCCTAACTGAATCCGCAAATTCTCTTGATCGAAAGGTACACCAGCGCGCCCAGCCGCCGCCGCAATTCTCCCCCAATTCGGATCGCGTCCGAAAATAGCAGCTTTCACCAAAGAAGAACCGACAATTGTTTTGGCAATTTTACTCGCAGAAACTTCATCCAGCGCGCCACTAACTTGCACTTCTACCAAACAAGTTGCACCTTCGCCGTCACGGGCGATCGCCTTTGCTAAATGTACGCAAACTTCTGTCAGCATCGCTTCTAATTTTTCAGCATCTGCCCCCATTTCCGTAATTGCCGGTGTGCGGGATTGACCGTTGGCCAAAGCAATTAGCGAATCGTTGGTACTGGTATCGCCGTCAACAGTAATTTGATTGAAACTTCTGTTAGCCGCCCGACTCACCATTTCTTGCCATAAATGCGATGACACTGCTGCATCGCAAGTTACAAATGCCAGCATTGTTGCCATATTCGGGTGAATCATTCCCGAACCTTTGCAAATGCCGCCGATACGCACGGGTCGATCGCCAAACATGGTTTCGAGGGCGATCGTTTTCGGCACTAAATCAGTCGTACAAATAGCCTTAGCGGCCGCATCAGAACCAGTTTCCGATGCCTCAGCAACTAATCGGGGAATTCCCGCCCTCAGCGGCTCCATTTTAATCCGCTGTCCGATGACGCCAGTGGAGGCCAAAAGAATTGATTCGGGAGGAATATTCAGCGCTTCTCCCAACAATTTTGCACTTTCGAGGGCATCTGCCAAACCTTGTTCGCCAGTAGCAGCATTAGCTTGTCCCGCATTGCACAAAATTGCTTTCGCGCTGGGTTTAGCTTGCAAACGCTGGCGGCAGTAGTCCACACAAGCGGCCCGGACAGTGGAGGTTGTGAAGACTCCGGCGGCGATCGCGTCCACCTCTGACAAAATTAAACTTAAATCTGGCAAGCCTGAAGGCTTCAAGCCCGCTGTAATTCCCGATGCTCTATACCCTCGGGGTGCTGTAACTCCGCCGTCAATTTCTTTCCAGTCCGACATGATGACCTCCCTAGTAGCCTTCAATCTGCTGAAAGGGGATTATACCATTTTAGATTTTAGATTTTAGATTTTAGATTTTAGACTTCGGCGTGAGCGCTCAGTCGAACGATTTTAGATTTTAGATTTTAGATTATTTTGAACCCAATTTCCCATTCCCCATTCCCAATTCCCAATTCCCCATAAAACTAATCGCGGCTTCCAATCTAGAGTTAGAACTCAAGAAGAAGTCGCGACGGTTTTGTAATGGACATTATTAATTTTTAGCTGGCAAACAACAAACTCGATTCAACTATCTCGCCGTTGAAAAAAGGAGTTATTTGCGATCGATATTCGCTGGAGAACCAGCATCTAAACCAACTTCAGCAGCCACACGGCTCAGCATGGATTCCTGACGGTTTTTGACGACGTGTTGATGGCGCATCATCAGGTTGCGGGCTTGTTCTTGAGTTGACATAACTGATTTCTCCAAATTATAGGTAATAACTTCGTAGACAATTGTCGAAATTGAGCTGGGCCTAGCTCATAGTGGCGTTGCTGCGATCGTAACTGGCTTGAAAGCTGGGCTGCGGTTTGCCTTGAATGTGACCCCAGTAGTGCGTATCTTCCATCCCGACTTCGGTGGCGGTGCGGTTGAGCATGGATTGCTGGCGGTTCTTCACCAGTTGGTGGTGGCGCATCATCAGAGAGCGAGCTTGATTTTCAGTAGACATATGCGGTTCCTCCGTATTCTTTAGATTAATGTTGGGCTTGTTTTTTCTTCTCTTCTATCACTATAACAGACAATTCTGTATCTAAAGCTACCAAATAAAAATTGTCACAAAACTTTACAATTGGGCGATGGGGCGAGAATCTCGATCGAGGTTGCAGGGAGTGCGATCGAGCTTGGGCTCGTGGATTCAGCCCCAACCCCAAGCAGCAGTGGGCAAAATTTGACAATATTCATCTTCTAAGTGCCACATTTTGGCGGCTACCTAATTGCCAAGGGCCAAAATAACTTTATAGTTTGGTTCACAGTTATAGAGGCAGAATTTGGCCTCTCAAGAAAGTCGAATTGGCCTTAGTTAATAGTAAATTTAATAAGTAGCGAATCACAATTAGATTTACAATGATTAAGCAGCTATGCTCAAGCATAGTCAAGTTTTTTCTAGTCAACTAGATAATATATTTTGGCTAAGTGAATCGCCCTCGCCATCCTCAAAAAGCGAGCTTTGTTGATAAAAATAGATTAAGTCCCAGCAGCCTCCCACAAAAAAGAGCGATCGCCCCTAGGGATTAGTTTTTAGTAATGCACAAATTTACGTTTTTGTCCAATTAATTTAGATGCGTTTACCGTGCCGGAATATGTGATTGTTGATCCAGCAGAAACCAGGCCACGGGTGCGAGTTATGGCATTTCTCGAAGGTGATGACATTTATACAGAGGTAAATTACTTGCCTGGTGAGGAAATGGAATCTGTAGTATTTCCCAATCTGAGATTATCAGTCAATGAAATTTTAGATCCGCCATTGGTAGAAGGGTTAATTAAGGCAGAACAAGCTCAATTGCAGAAAGCTGAAAGATTGGCCGCGAGGTTGCGGGAGTTGGGCGTAGATCCTGATGCTGTGTAGGAAATTGGATAAAGTACGTGAAGTGAAGCTATCCCGCAGGGAATCGCCCTTGACGTATCTCAATCATCTAGCGGCAAATCGCGCAGGAAATAAAAGCGATCGCTTTGCCAATTTTCTCCTTTAATTCGCCCCACATAATTTGTCAAAGGAGAGGAAAGCTCAACGAGAATTTCGTGCAAGTCTTTGGGTGATAACGGTCTAAGTGCATTAGACATTGAATAAGCACCACTAACAGCCTCGACACTTGCTCGTTCAAAACCACTCTTTTCCTGATACTTTTTCAAACTATGCAGAACATCCGATCGCACTTTAATTTCTTGTTCAACTTGCTCAATATATTTAGCAACTTCATCATCAGATTGTCCCGGTTTTAAGTATTCTTTCAGTTTAAATAAGTCTACCGAGTTAGGATAGTTGCTTTGAAGTTTAACCAGTTTTTCCAGCGTTTCAGGGTTCATAATTGCCATACCGTGTAATTTGGCTGCATCCATAAGTTGAGTTGTTGGAACGCCAGGGCCAATAATCAACTTAGTTGCTTTTGCGAGGGTTTCTTTATCTTGGAGCCGTAGCGTTCCTAAATTCAGCAATTGAACTGCTGTATCATTAGGGATTTTTTTACCGGCTTTGCACTCGCCAACTAAGGGGTAAGGTTTGGAGCATAATAAATCTAAGCCGCCAGCACCACCTTTGTGAGCATAATCTATGGTAAATCCCAAAAACTCAAGGCTATCGCGCACTACAATTTCAAAGTCGGTTCCTGCTTCATAGTTGCTTTTGTTGGTATCTAGTTCTTTTGCCCGATTTCCCAAAGCTGCTATAGTCTTTATCCAAGCTAAATCCCGTTTGATTGGTTTTACAGGCTTATCGCTACTCCAACCTAGAAACATTTTGATTTCTGCCTCTAGTTGTTTGGCTTTTGGGTTGGTGGTGGATAAATGCACTAATGCACTTTGCAACTCTTCCAATTCTGGATGTTCTGGCGGCTCTAGTTTTTCCAGCTTTTGACGGCGTTTAGCAAAGATAGACTCGCTCAACACAGGCGTTGAATCAGTAACATTTAGGGATTTTGGCAAAGGTACAAAATTGCCGCTGGGATGCACTGGCATTTCCAGCGGCTGAGGTAGCAAATAAACCCGCAGGTAAGCTACAAAAATAAAAGGACGCTGCTGGAGAATTTGCTGTAATGCCTCTGTTTTCCAGATGGTTAATCGCGACAAAGCTTCTAATGATTCAGGCTCATTCACCATTTGACACAATTCGCACTTAGCCCAAGCTTTGATCGAAACTTTATCAGAATTTAACTGAGCAAGTGCCTTTTGAGCCACTGGTAAAAAATGTGATCGATAGTATTGATCGCCCGATAGCAAATCAACCGAAAGATTAGCTGGATATAAAGCAAATGTCCGCCCCGGATTCAGAAACATCCGAGGCATAGCTGCAATCATTCGTCCTTGGATTAAAGCTTCAATATCTGGAACTGGTAAAGCCAGTGCTGTTTGAAGCAAAATTGATTGGTTCATACTTAACTAAATTGGTCGCTTAGATCGCCATCATCTGTATCATCACTGCTGGTAGGGTTGAAAATATCATCTAAAAGTTGGAGTTCATCTTCATCATCAACCACAGGCATTTGATTCGACGGATCGCTCAAAATTTCTCGCAGTAAAAGATTGTCAAAAGTGAGCTTTTTCTGAGATATGAAATCAAAAACGTCGTCTTCGGTTAAATTATACTCTGTGCATTTTTCATAAACAGCACGGAGAGCAAATAACGGTTTTATTTGGTCTTCAATCAAGTACACCAACTCACCGCCTTTTTCTACTGATACCAGTTGTTCTAGTAGCTTGTATGCTGGAGAGTTTTTGCTCATTTTCTCTATTTTTGATTGGGAACGGACTAAACAACCGCGAGTCAAATCAAATTTTTGATAATCTATTAAGCGTCTTAATCCAGCAACTAAGTCAGATTGAGAAGTTTGAATGACTGAAACACCAATCTTTATCTTTTTTCCATTCTCGACACCAATTATCTTGAAATTAATCCAACCTGCATTTTGTAATTTTGGTTTAACCTCTGTCATAATGTTATTTATTTTTACATTATCCACAGTCTCCTCTATCAGGGTGGCAAAACCAAAGCAAATAGCATTAGCAATTGTGAAACTATCCTTCATATCCTCTCGGATGTCTTCCTCAAGTTCCTTGGTAAAAGCAAGATCAAACCGTTCAGCAGGATCTTCTGGAAGTTCAGGCGTTGGAGGCATAAAAACTTTAAAATTCTCGGCACACCATCTCAAAGCTTCGCGTACAGTTGGCTTAACTCTGCCATATTCTCTCAGTTGACTTTCCTCAAATGGGTATACCGGATGAGGAGGATTTAAATTTCTGACATCATAAAAATCTTGCAACCATAGTTTGACTAAATCAACTAAATAATCACCATTCAACTGGTTTAAATCGATGGGTTTTCGCTGCGTGTATGTTGAAATTCGATCGGGTATACTACCAGGCATCAGATTAACTATTGGCCAAGTATCGGGTGCCATTACTGTGATAATAACTAAACCTTGACTGAGTTCTGATTGTTCGAGAGTATCGTACAAACGCTTAACTAGAGTGGCAATTACCTGCGGTGTTGGTAATCCATCACTGCTACACCAATCTCGATTTACATCTATTTCATCAAAACAAATGATGATAGGACGGTAGTAACTCACCAAATTTAAAATCTTCTGGACATTGTTAAGAGATTCTACTTCTCTATCCTGATTAGTCTTGCCGGAATTAGTCGGCAATCCTAGTTCCTCAGCTTTAGCTTTATCTAACTCTTCACCCGACAACCATTTGATAGCAAAAGGTGTTTCAGTTTCTGATAATGTCCACAAAACAGCTCGAAGAATATAAGGGTCTACATTTGATCTTGTCTTAAGAAATTGCTTAGTTAGGGCTTTCATGTAATTTTTATTTTTAGTAGCCCAACTAGCACATGCTTGATCAAATTGATCGAGTAGTTTTTGAGGAGAAAGATTTGGTGTAGCAGGATTAATAGCTTTGAAACATTCGTTAGCCATTGCTGCTGCTATTTCCTGGCATTGCATGACACCTTGGCTACTTATTCGACTTAAACTGTTAACTAAAGTTTGCTGAAATTGGTAGTTGATAAAGTTCAAGTCTGTGTAATTATTAACACTCGCATAAACGAATAAAGCATTACCATTGCTTTCTAGCCTCTGGCGAGTACGATTCAAAATGTGGCTTTTACCCACTCCCATTGAAGCAGTTAATACCAGTGAAGTCACCTTTTCTTGACTAGATTGACTTGTCTTTACTTTTTCAACTGCCTGAAAAATTGCATCGGAAGCATGAGCATTTAGAGTAGGAAGATCGGGGAACCCTTTCCCCCAAATATCTTGCTCTTTGACAATGCCAGCTTTGCTAAATGGATTGTGATTTTGAATTGCAGCATTCAGGGCTTCTATCGGGGAAACTGGTATATTGTTCATGGTTATCGGGTGTGAGGTAACGAACTACAAAAAGATTGAGAACAATTTTATGGATTTAAGCGCTTGGCGTAGTAACGCAATGTACCACCAGGAATGATGATGGAGTCTTCACGTTTATCTGGGGTGATGTCTGGGGTTTCCCCTGCCATTAGCTGGAAAATATCATTAGCCTGCATTTCCAACAGCCACTCATTGAACTGAGATCGCCCTACCCTTTCCCCGATCGCCCGACGCATCCGATAAATCGGCACTAAATCGTCTAAGTTATAATCCCGGTTCAAGGTGTCATACACATCGATCGCCACAGCCTTAAAATCGTCATAGGATGCGATCGTCCCTACATCCGCCTTCCCTTTCTCAACCGCAACACTCGCCGCACCATCCTGATGCCGAATCCACTTCAACAAAGAATTTCCCAACCGAGTACCGATTTGAGAACCATCAAACTCAAACAAAGAATCCTTACTTTTGAGCCCCTGCGCTAAAACTTCTTTCCCCTTCGCCGTCAATTCCACCAGCGTCACCCGATTTACCAGCGAATACTCGATCGCCCCAGTCGCCTGCAACTCACCGAGCACTCCCACATATCTCTGACTCGTCTCATTAGTCCGCACAATCCGCTTAGTCAACTCCCCCTTTTTCACCTTCATCTTCCCGCCGCTCAAATCCCACAAATTCAGCAGTACCCGAACTTTAGCCTTCGCATCCCACACCGCTTGCTCTTCCGGTGTCAAAGTTTGAGGCACCGCGATTTCATCTTTCTCCGACATATCTATACCTTTAAATACTTGTTTTTACTCTCAAATTTTACCAGAAACCTTGCTGGGAAACATTTAAACTTTTCCGCAAAATCCCTAGCGACGCTGGACACAACTTATGCAAATTTCATTTAAAAATAATTCGGATTGACTAAAATGCGATCCTTTGATAAAATAGCGAATCAAACGAGCGATCGAACTTCAACTTCTCTGCACCAAATGCGATAAAACACTCTGAAGCACAGCCCGCTTTCCTCTAGCAACCTCAACAAATCTAGCGATCCCAACCTTAGTAAACCACCTACAACCCAGCTTAACTGCGACTTTAGTTCAATGCTGGATTCAGCCTTTAGAAAGACGAATTCAACCTAAACATCTTGTTACATTGCAATGGCAATCAAAACATTGAACAACATTTTACCCATGAAAACTATTCCCGACCAAATTTCCGACATCAAAGAAAAACTTCCCGACCTTACTCCCACCCCTCCTGGTTTAAAAGCTCAAGCATCTAGCCACGACCTCAAAGCCCGTTTAGATTGGGGCGAACCCGGACTCACAATCATCGACGCCCGTGACTTTGAAAGCTTCACCAAAAGCCACATTACCGGCGCCGCAATGATGCCAATGGACGAATTAGTAGAGCGCGCACAATCGAGTTTAGAACCCATCCGCGACATCTACATCTACGGCGAAAACGACCAACAAACCGCCGAAGCTGCCAATCTTCTCCGCGCAGCAGGCTTTCAAAAAGTAGCCGAACTAAAAGGCGGAATTCCTGCTTGGAAAGCCATTGACGGCCCCATGGACGGCGCTGTCGAACACGATACTCCCGGCCCCGACGCCTACAACGTTTTCTCTCGCTTGCAACACCACGCCGAAGCGCAGAAAGTCAACAAATAACCTCAGATTGGCGGCAGGATTCGCCCATAAAATCTGACACTTAATAAACCCGGTATCGCAAAAGTTACCGGGTTTTTCTATCAGAACTTATACCAAATTCGTCTTAAATTTTCTTAGTCCGCCTGGGCGAAACCAGCGCTGAGGCGGACTTCGTTTGTCTAGTAGCGGTTTCAACCGCCGACTCTTAACTTCCTCCCATCCAAAAATGCCTTAACTTCCCCAAACATGAGGCGGTTTGCATCAAAAGTAATCCGTTTAACAGCTTCCTCAAAAGAAAGCCAAGCAGAATTTTGAACTTCCTCCTCTTGCAAAACAACTTCCATCGAATTGACAAAACCTAAAAAATAAGTCACCGTCTTTTCAATCGGCTCCCCATCCTTAACAAAAGAATAGTGTTCCGTAAAACTAGGCTCATCCAGCATTTCAAAATCCGATATACCAGTTTCCTCCAGAAATTCCCGCCTAGCCGTTTCCGCAGGAGATTCCCCCGGATTCGCGTGACCTTTCGGAAAAGCCCAATGTCCCGCTTGATGTTGAATCAACAAAAACAAAGCATCAGCTTCCTTGCCAAAAATCGGCACAATCCCAAAACATTCATCTTTCATTTTCCTGATATTTCCTATTAATTATCGTGTTCTTAGAGTCCGCGAAGGCGGACTTTGTTTGTGTAGACGCGATTTCCAATCGCCGGGAATTTATGGTTTCAACTAAAATTCCCACCCTAACCGAGTCTGCTGTTCATAAACCCGCTTCAAAGTATTAACATCCCTCGCTGAAATAGGCGGAGGATTTCTCACCTGAGAAAAATAAAGCACATCAGTTTCCATCAAACTGTGACCCCAAATTCCCAAAGCGTGACCCAACTCGTGCCGCGCCGTCGCCGGAATATACTTCCCCACTTGATTCGGATTCAAATAAACCGAAAACCGATGAGATAACACCGTTTTATCCCCATCCCGACGGGCGTATAACTTATAGGTAGCCTCTCCAGAGCGCGATCGCAACACCCCTTGACGCAAAGGCGGAGCCCGACGTAAAATCCTAATATCAGCCACCTCAGAACTATCCACCACTTCCAGAGGCAAATAAACCCCCCATTCCCGCACCACATCCAACACAGCCCCCACCCATTCTTCAGACCTATTAGCATCAACGGGACGCTCAACATAAACCTGAATCGGAAACTTTGACCACAACAAATGACCGAAATTCGGTGGCTTAACCTGGTCAAAATAATCACCGCTATCCGTGGAATCTTGCCAATTCGCCAGCGTTGGCGGCAAAGGATGAACCTGTGGATTCGGAAAACTATTCGGGAGAGAAGAAACAGTCGCCGCCGGAGTATTAACCTGAGTAAAAATTATCAGGCTAAAACAACATAAAGCCAATCCCAAACCAGCCAGCAATCGAGGTTTTACTGTAACTTTCCACAACCGCATTTTGCAACCGCAGATAGACGAAAATAGACGAAAATAAACGCAGATGAACTTGATATTATCTGCGTCTATCTGCGTTCATCTGCGGTTAAAAATCCGAATCTTATAACTTAGGCGTTAACCAACCAGCACTCAAAATCACAGTCAAACCCATAAAAACAATAGACAGACCCCAAGTAATCCGGTTCAGACTCGTTTCTGCACTCTTGGCGCTGGTAAACAATTGAGCTTGCCCGCCAATCCCTCCAATACCATCACCTTTAGGACTGTGCAGCAACACAAAAATCACAAGTCCTAAAGCAGACAAAGACCAGATAACTTGTAACACAGAAACAATATCCATAATCGGGGGTAATTGGTAATTAGTAATCGGTAATTTATTATGATATCAAATTTGGTCGATCGCCCGCAATTTATGCAGGGACACTCCAAGAGCCCAAGGCGTGTCAACTTAACGTCAAACCCGCAGTCCGGCAGGGAATGAATTCCCTGCCTCAAAGCGAAAGTCCTCTTAAGAGGACTGAAAAGAAGAATTTTTGGTACTGCTGAATCCAAGTATGATTTTGCCTGATGGGGTAATTCTAAGTGCTTACGCTGTCAGCAGTGGGGCAACCACGGGGGGATTGCCCCTACAAATTTCCTACCCCAATTCAGAAACGCCGAATTTTTAAACTCATTAGTCCTCTTGAGAGGACTTTCGCTATTAGACAGGGAATTCATTCCCTGGCGGACTACCGGATGGGCGGGAGGACTGGGCGGATGACAGCTTAAGTTGACACCAATGCACGGCGCCTTTGTCCCTAATCCTGCGTCCCTACTACAATCGGACTCGCACCGGAGTGCGATTGGCACGAACTTCAAACTCAGCCGATCGAATCATAGAACGTCCCGTCATCTCCGGGGGCTGAGGCAACCTCAACAGCTCCAGAATCGTGGGCGCAATATCCGCCAAACAACCATCAGTCCTCAGAGGAACATCCGTTCCGTGACCCGGAATCTTCAGACCTTCACCTTCTACCAGAATAAACGGCACGGGGTTAGTAGTGTGAGCCGTCCAGGGATTCCCGTCATCGTCAAACATCTGCTCAGCATTTCCGTGGTCAGCAATAATAATTGCCGTACCTCCAGCTTTACTAATGGCGCTTACCAGCCGCCCCAAACATTTATCCACAGTTTCGATCGCAATTATCGTCGCATCCATCATCCCCGTATGACCAACCATATCCGGGTTAGCGTAGTTAATCACCATCAACGAATAGATGCCTTTTTCCAAAGCCGTCACCACCCCATCCGTCACCATATCCGCCGACATCTGGGGCGCCTCATCGTAAGTCCCCACCATCGGGCTCTGCACCAACTCCCGGTGTTCCCCGATAAAAGGCTCTTCCAGACCCCCATTAAAAAAATAAGTCACATGAGCGTACTTTTCAGTTTCCGCCGTCCGCAACTGCTGCAAACCGTGCTTAGAAATCACCTCGCCCAGAATATTGTTCAAATTCTGCGGTTCAAAAGCCACCATTACCGACGACAACTTCGGGTCGTACTGAGTAAAACTCGCAAACGCCAGCGGCTCAATTAACGGCCGTTCAAACCCCTTAAAATCGGGAGATACAAAAGCCTGAGTCAATTCTCTAGCCCTGTCCGGGCGAAAATTAAAGAAAATTACTCCATCCCCGGATGCCACCGCCCCCGGAGAAATCCGAGTCGGAACTGCAAACTCGTCAGTCACTCCTTCAGAATAGGAGGTCTGCAACACATCCACAGCCGATCGACCATCAGGAGCACCCTCAGTCGTCATCACCTCGTAAGCGCGCTGCACCCGATCCCAGCGCTTGTCCCTGTCCATCGCGTAGTAGCGACCGCTAATAGTCGCAATCCGACCGACCCCGACCTCTGCGATATAACTTTCAATCTTTCCTAGAGCTTCGACACCTTCTTTCGGAGTAGTATCACGGCCGTCTGTAATCGCGTGAATGCAAACCTCAGAAATTCCCTGTGCCTTTGCTAATTGCAGCAAACCCTTAATATGACTGAGATGGGAATGAACCCCACCTTCTGAACAAAGACCAGTCAGGTGCAACTTGCCGCCCGTGGCGCGGACTTTCTCGCAAAGCTCAACCAGCGCCCGGTTGTCGAGCAAAGAACCATCTTCCACGGCATCCGAGATCCGCACCAACTCTTGAGGAACCACGCGGCCCGCGCCCAGATTCAAGTGACCAACCTCTGAGTTACCCATTTGCCCGTCTGGCAGCCCTACCGCCCGGCCCGATGTTTTAATCAGAGTTCTGGGATAAGCGGCCCAGAGACTGTCCATCACGGGTGTTTTCGCAGCGGCGATCGCATTTCCGTCTTGTTCTTCACGATAACCCCAGCCGTCTAGAATAATCAGCACTACAGGAGATACAGACGCTTGTGCCATGTGAATACCTTATTTACAATAATTAATTTCTCGATCGTCATGATTTCCGATTTGGCGGAACATCTGCCGCTAATCAGTTTACATATTTTCTAGGCTCCGGCTGAACAATGCCAACCAAAATTCCCTCAGCCACAGCATTTTGGGAACTTATTTCGACCGGCTTGGCGAATTGTTTAATTGATTGCCTTCGCTTGTACTGTGAATCGTTGTCGCAGACTGTTACCGATCTCACCAACAGCAGCCGTGCTTTTGTGGCCGGATTTCACGGATAGTTTAACCGTCGATGGCTCTTGAAACACTAAGAACAATACCACACTTGGTTGCATTTTGCTACCGCCTCAACCAATAATTTTAAAAGCCTTGACCGGGCTGCGAATAACTTTATAGCAAACGAGTTGAGCAAAAATCGCTTGCCTACTCTGCTCACTTTCAGCGAACATAAAATTCTACAACATCTTTTTTAATTTTGACATCGTAATTGCCAAAGAAATCGTGACCGAGCAGACCTATTGGCATTTGTTTGGCGATCGCCACTTCGACATTTTGGATCACAGCACCCCCAACCCGGATCGATCGCACTACGCCGATCGGGAACTCGACAACGCTACCGTCAGCGATCCCCGCTCTCACGGTACGCACCGGCCTCACTCCCAGTGCAGTAGCCATCTGCTGAGAAATCAAAGTGCCGCTGGCCCCGGTATCGAGAATCATCTCAAAAGTCTTGTTGCCGTTAAATACCACATCAATCACCGGCGTCCCGCCAGCGCGACGCTTGATTTTAGCTTGAAATACCTGTGGATTCCCCGGTGGCTTCGCCCGTTGATTTGCAGGCGGTTTGGCACCAGGATTTGACGGGTTCCAAAACTGAGAGTACAATGGGCCAGTTGTCAATCCCGATCCCGTGATAGTGTGATTCCCTACCCTTCGGGAACCCCTGCGGGGAACGGGATAGCTGCGCCGCGCGTGCTGCTGGGAACTCACATCGGGCACCAATGTCATCACCTGGGTTTCTGGCTGATGTGAATCAGAATGCACCTCGCCCCCCACCGCTCCCACACCCACCAAAACAGTCGCAAAAACAAAGCCCGATCGCCAAATCCGCTTGAGAATCACTTTTGCCATTATCTTAAATACCTTAATTGCTTCAATATTTCCCACAACGACCGCCATTGATATCCTAACTTGCTCCACAAAACCCAGCGGCCGAAGAGTCCGATCTGATCGTGAGGAAAACTTGGCAATTTTCAAGCGATCACATAACATCGAAACACAGATAAACTGATAAACGGCAACAGGCTGTAATTGCAGAGCCTTGTTGGATATCTTGAAATTAAGCATTTGGGGGCGATCGGCAATGTACAAACTTTTATATTTTGCGACTATAGGACTACTAGCTTTCTCGATCGCAGGCTGCGGTGGCGAGGGCAGCAACACAGCCAGCCCCAGCCCCAGTCCCAGTGCAGCCTCTCCGTCTCCGGCAGCCTCTGCCAGCCCCACCCCAGCAACTCAGACTTTCCAGTCTCCAATCGTAGCCGCCCAACCTCCAGGGTTAATTCGATCGACCAACCCAGACGAACGAGCGAGACAGGCTCAAACAGGCATCGGCGACAACAAAAACAGGAATCCAACGCTTCCGCTTCAGCCGGTGCCCCAAGGCCCTGTGACACCCAATCCTTCTCAGTTAGACCCCTTTGGGCCGCTGCCACCGATCGCAGTTCAAAACCTTCCCGGAGTTGGCGATGTCCCCGGTGGAGTCCCAGCAGGGCCGATGACAGCCAATCCGTTGCCCAAACTGCCGCAGCGACAGGTGGCGATGATACCTAAACTGCCAGAACTATCCCGACCAGTCCAAATTGGAGGAACTAAGCTCAGAGGCCCGGCCGCTCCCCAAATCAATCTCAGCCCGACAGCAAGAAACGTTGTCAGCGAATTCAGGACGCTTCAGGCTCTGCTGGATGACACCACACAAAACTCTGAGTACGGTACTGATGTGCGTACATTAGTCGAGACTATTTACGGAAGAGAAGGACAAAAGAATTCAACCAGACGAGAGTTACTCCTAACTAACCGACCATTCTTCAGAAGAATAGAAAAGGCCCTAGGTGAATATGTGACAGCCTCCAACTTGTGGGATATTTACGGAGAAAAATCGCCTCCTGATGCTCTCCGGTGTTCCATCGTGCCGGAAATTGCCGAGGCAATTGAGGTATATCGACCGCCGACAGTAAGAAGGGGGGAACTGTCCTGCGTGACGCGAATCGATTTGCTGCAAGCAGTTTGGCGGCAGGGCAAGAACAGACTTGATGCAGCCCTCCGCGATCAAGACTATAACGCGCGAACAATCGCAAAAGCGCCTCTTCTGCCAGTTCTATCCGCAACCCCGACAAATCGTCAGCCAGCAGGTGAGAGGGCCCTGGGTCGGGAATTAGCTTCGTTGCCAGAAGTGCCTGGGCTAAGCCCCCCGCCATTAGGGCGCCGCCCAGCGGGATCTCCGTTAATAGCGGGCCCCGGAGATCCTTCTCTGCCGGGAGGCGAAGGCGCGCAAGTTGGCTCCCCGCGACAAGTTCCGGGACTCAATGCGCCTCAATTGGGCAGTCGCCCTGGACAGCCTGGTTTCCCAGGAGGCGATGGAGCGCAAATTGGCTCGCCGCGCCAAGTTCCCGGGATCGATACCCCCCCGGGTCGTGGCCCCGGAGCTCCTGATCTGCCCGGAGGCGATGGATCACAAATTGGCTCGCCACGCCAAGTCCCGGGACTCGATACGCCTCAAGTGGGCGGTCGCCCAATTTCAACACCAACTACCGGTAGGAATCCGCGCCGTCCCGCACCCCCGCGCCCGCCCCAGCCAATTGCAGCTAGACCCATAGGAGTGCCGGATCTGCCGGAACTGCCAGTAGACAAGCGCCCGACCCAGTGGAGAGACCCCAATCCCCCACCTCCTCCGCAGATCCCAGTAGTTCCTGCACCACCGCCACCGCCTTCTACTGACCTCGCTACAGGCACTGAAGTCAGCGGGGTGGTAAAAGTTGGGAACGAGACGCAAGTGATTGTCAAAGTACCGAATGAACCAACCAGTCGCTATGTCAAAGTCGGCCAGCGGTTGTCTAACGGGCAAGTGTTGGTGAAGCGGGTGGATATCAAGCCCGGAGCCGATCCGATCGTGATTCTGGAGGAAAACGGCGTTGAGGTAGCCAAAGGTGTTGGCGAAAAACCTGCAAGTCGCCAACAACAACCCGCCAATGCAGTTATTAGCCGTCGGCCAAATCCGAATAGCTCAGCGCGACGCTGAAAATAGACAGCAAAGTATGAAAAATGCTAAGGGCAAAAACTCTAATTTTTGCCTTTTTGCATTTATGGCTGATATCGAATCTGAAGGTAAAATTAATATAGAGTGAGTTAGTCGCTTCTGGGAAGAAACATTAGGGATTTAAAAATAGAAGACTTTTCAGCGAGTCTTAGCTTCTATAAAATCCCTATTAGTAATGGAAGTCAAAGGAGATTTCTCATGCTCGGTTCAATTCAAAAATTAGGGATGGTGATATTAGTTGCTTCTTGTATCGGAAGCGCCACTAATCTCTTGAAACCCCAGCCATCAATGGCTCAACCAACACCACAGCCAACACCAGAGGCAAAACCAGAAGAAGGAAAACGCCCTCCCTTCTGCCAAGGAAACCCTCCGACGGGGAGAGTGAAATGCAATTACGAGGGAGGCGATAACTACGAGGGAAACTTCGTTAACGGCCTCCCCGACGGCAGTGGAGTCTACGTCTACGCTAATGGCGATCGGTACGAAGGACAATTTCGGAATGGAGTGCCAAATGGTAGAGGGACATTCATTTTTAAAGATGATGCCCGCTACACAGGCGTGTTCCAAGACGGCACAATGAGATCTGGGACGGTGGTTTTCCCCAACGGCGAGCGCTACGTGGGAGACTTCGCAGTCGTCAGGAACGTTCAGACTGATGTTATTAGCAGCCAACCAGCAGGGCGAGGTCAATTTTTTTACTCCAATGGCGATCGCTATGAAGGACAATTCTTTGCAGGTTCCCCCTTTGGCCCAGGGGTATTAGTACGCAAAGACGGCACTCGCTGTTCTGGCAGGTTTTTTAATCAAGAACTAGACGCTAGTGTCACCTGCACTTTCCCCAACGGTACGCGCTATGAAGGAGAATTGCGAAAGGGAGTGCCTCACGGTGTCGGAACGATGATCGATGCTAGCGGCAGGCGCTTTCCGGGGGTATTTCGCAACGGCAAACCCGGAGTTTCCTAAAGGATAAATTGAGGTTTTCAGGCCACTTTTGACCAGAAATCGGACAAAAGACAAATGACGAAGGAAAATAATATCCAGAAGCGTATAGGAGAGACTTAGTTAATGATTTCCCGTTTTAAAACCAGTGGAATCGCTCTATTAGTTACATCAGTGTTGGGAATTGGTAGTTACGCGACTTATCCCTTGCCATCAATGGCGCAAGGAACAGGAGCTAAAACTGGTCGCTGCGTGCCAGCTATCCCTACAGGTAGAGTTAGGTGCGATTACGACGATGGCGATAGCTACATCGGACAGTTCGTTAACGGTTTGCCCAGTGGCACGGGGGTATACGTATATGCCAACGGCGATCGCTATGAGGGGCAGTTCCGTCTCGGTCAGCCAAACGGTCGAGGACAATTTATATTTAACGACGACGCCCGCGTCGAGGGCATATTCCGAGATGGCAAAGTTAGTTCCGGGACAGCTATTTTTACTAATGGCGATCGCTATATAGGGCCGTTTTCTCTGGATTGGAAGGTGGGTACGCCGACTGGACAGGGGCAATTCATTTTTGCTAACGGCGATCGCTTTGTCGGCCAATTTTTAGGGGGCAAGCCTTTAGGTGCGGGGGTGTTCACCCGCGCGGACGGTACCCGGTGTTCGGGACAGTTCTTTAATGAAGATCTCGATGCTAGGGGTAGCTGCGCGTTTTCTAACGGTATCCGCTATCAGGGAGAGTTCCGCAAGGGATTGCCTCACGGCAAAGGCACAATTATCGATACCAGTGGCCGACGGTTTCCGGGAGTGTTCCGCGACGGCCAGCGGCTCGAACGATAAACTGGGAATAAGTGCGATCTATTAGTAAGGGCAGGTTGAGGGCTAATAATTTTTGCACAAAACCTGCCCTTGCTAGGTTTTAAAGTCAAAACTATTGATAATTTATGACCGGCTTTTTCTCAACCGAATTGCTAATGTTAAATATCCACTTAATGGAGTTAATGGAGGCGTTTTAATATGACAACTACTGCTTCGGCTTCCGGCCGCACCGGCCAGTTTCCCTTCGACTTTGCCCCGCAGCGGACTCAAGATGCTGATTTGTTGCGACAACTCAATTTTGTGCCCGGCTTGAAGGAAATATTGGCTTTGCGCCAAGTTCATGCTTTAGAACACGCTACGGTGTGGGTACTAAGCCAATCGCTTGGTGCGACGACAGCAAGAACCGATAATGAGTTATTGGGCGGGATGTCCACAGACCAAGGGTTTTATCTTTATGGCCACGTTAACATTGCACAGTTGCGTCAGGCAGTGCGCGAGGCTTTGCAGCGGATTGCAAGCGGAGAGTGGGATTTAGCTGTACATCCCCGCTGTGGCACGAATTTGTCGGTGGCAATGCTGCTAACGGCAGGACTTGCTGTTGGCATCAATTTAGCCCTGCCTCGCGGGCCCATTCTGCAACTTTTAGGTTTGGGTGCAGCAGCGGCGGCGGCGGCTCAGTTAGCCCCTGATGTGGGCTCTCTGGCTCAGCGGTACGTCACCACTGCTATTCCGTTTAATTTGAGTGTTGTTGATATTACTGTAAGTCACGACTTCTGGGGACGCGAAGCTCATTTTGTGCGGGTGCGTTGGGTTGAATAGTTGCACAGTATCAAGCCCACCTCAAACAACAGAACACCCCGATCCCCGACTTTTTTAAGAATTCGGGGATCTGACAGAAAGCTCCTAAATGCGATCGGGATCTACTCCTAATTCTCGCAACCTCACCGCTAATCTTTCAGCCCGTTGGCCCTGCTCATCAGCCCGTTGGCGCTCCACCGCAGCTTGCTGCTCAAGTTCCTGGAACCGAGCTTGTTCTGCTTTAATCAACCCTTCAACTAATGGCGGAGACAATATTTCATTCACTGATAATGTCAGATTAGGAAATACTACAGACACCATTTGTTGCCCCGGCACAAAATCCGTCTGGGTATAGATGTCTTCACCTTCAGGAAAGGCTAAAACTCGCACCAATTCTTTGTGAGGTGTAGGGTCAACAATTACATATTCAGGTACGTTATACCATTTTTTTAAAGATGTGATAGAGATAAAGCCTGTAAAATCCAGGACCATCCGGTGAGAAATCCAATGACG
>NZ_JAUBTK010000065.1:0-46271 GCF_036702455.1 Microcoleus sp. D2_18a_D3 | reverse complement strand
CGGGCTTTCTTCTTGCACCGCTCGGAACGAGCCGGACTTCCTAAAAGCCCCCGCTTTTAAGCGTGGGGTTCCTTACTCAATGTTCAAGTTCTTCTTTTTCGAGCTGCACTTGGGGGTCTTGTTCCAGGCTGGGGTAAGTAGATGCGTACTTAGGTCTTCTGAACAACCTGCGGATTTGACCGAAACCTTGATGTTGCAGCCATCCGACTAAGCCGTCGGGCAGCACTGTGACTACTATGAGGAATAGCGCACCTTGGAAAAACAGCCAAACTTCGGGGAATTGTTCGCTCAAGAAACTTTTACCAAAGTTGACTAGCAGTGTTCCCAATATTGCTCCCGATAATGTGGCGCGACCTCCCACTGCGACCCAGATTACCATTTCGATTGAAAAGGCAATATCCATTGCTTTTGGCGAAATGATTCCGGTTTGTACGGTAAATAATGCGCCTGCAATCCCGGCTAAACCGGCGGAAATTGCAAAGACTAAAACTTTATATCCTGTGGGATTGTAACCTGAGAAACGCAGGCGCACTTCGTCGTCGCGAATTGCTACTAACAGGCGGCCGAAACGCCCGCTGGTCAGCCATCGGCAGAGGGCGTAAGTTGCTGCTAAAAATAGTATGGTGAGAATGTAGAAAATATATTGAGTATCTCGGTCATTAACTGTGGCTCCGAACAAGGTTTTAAAGTCGGTGAGTCCGTTGGTTCCGTTAATCAGTTTTTGCTGACCGTTAAAGAAGTTGAAAAATACTATGGTTGCTGCTTGGGTGAGAATTGAAAAGTAAACGCCTCGAATCCGATTGCGGAATACTAAATAACCTAAAAGTGCGCCCAAGATGGCGGGAATGAGAACTACTGCTAATGCTGAGAAGGGAAATGAATAAAATGGTTGCCAAAACCAGGGGAGTTCGGTAACGCCGTAGAGGTTCATAAATTCGGGCAATTGACTGCTGGCGGTTGGGGGAATTTGCAGTTTTAGGTGCATGGCGAAGGCGTAGCCGCCGATCGCAAAAAACACCCCATGCCCTAAACTAAGTAAACCGGTGTATCCCCAAATCAAGTCTATGCCGAGGGCTGCAATTGCTAGTGCTAAAAACCGCCCCAATTGATTGAGCCGAACGTCGGGGAGTATTCCTGGGAGGAGTAAGATGAATGTGAGGGCGATCGCGCTGACAATTGCCACTTCTTTTAGCCAGGGTTTCTGATGTGTTTTCTGCATTTTTCGCTACACTCGCAGTTATAATTTTTAATTTTCTACCGTCCGCCCTTTTTGCGGGAAAATCCCTCCCGGCTTCACTTGCAGAAAAGCCATAATTAAGGCGAATACCATTACTTTTGCCATGCTGGTTGTGGCGAAAAATGTGAAGAAGTCAGCTAAAGGCTTGACAGGAGCGAATATTATTGCTAAGGTTCCCGAACCGATCAGGTAATTTGCAGTGCCGATCGCGATCGCAGCAACTACACTCCCCACAATCTTCCCTACACCGCCCACAACCACCACCATAAAGGTATCGACTATATAATTTTGTCCGGTATTTGACCCTACCGAACCTATCAAACTAATCGCGCAGCCAGCGACACCTGCGAGCCCCGAACCCAAAGCAAAAGTCAGCGCGTCTACTTGTTCGGTAGGAATTCCCAAACACGCGCTCATGCTGCGATTTTGCGTCACGGATCTAATCCGCAATCCCCACACAGACTTTTGCAAAAATAGGTAAATTCCCGCCAAACAAATTCCGGTAAGGACAATAATAAAAATTCGGGCGTAGGGCAACTGAAAATTGCCCAGCGGTATGCCACCCCGCAACCATTGCGGTGCAGTTACGTCCACATTTTGAGCGCCAAACCAAGGTTGAGTTACTGCCAGTTTGTAAGTTTGCCCTAAAAAGGCGCTCACCGCCCAGGAAATACCCAAAGATAAAGGCAAAATTAGGGCGATAATTTTGCTGCGAATGCGATCGAAATCTAGGCGCGATTTCAGCACCCGCAAACCGCCAAAAAACAGCAAACAAAACACCGCAATCCCAATTACCAGCACCCAACTAACGCTGCGGACAAACTGCTGCAAAATTAAACTTACGCCCCAAGTTGCCAGCAGAGTTTCTAGCGGCCGCCCGTAAAGATAGCGAATCACTCCGCGTTCGAGAATTAATCCTACCAGTGCAGCTACTAAAAAAGCTAAGGGAATCGCAAATAAAATATATGTTTCAAAGGCAAATCCTCCCATACCTTTGAAGACATTTTGCACGACGAAAGTTGTATAAGCCCCTAGCATCATCAACTCGCCATGAGCCATATTAATCACGCCCATCAGCCCGAAAATAATCGCTAATCCCAGGGCGGCAATTAGTAAAACAGCGCCGATGCTAATGCCGTTAAATAAACCATCTAATATCGCCAATTTTGTTACTCCTGCATCAAGTCGATCAACTTTGTTCGGGGATAATTAGGGGCGGGTTTTACCCTATTGGTGTCAACTTAGAACTAAAACCCTCTGTATATTTCGCTTTTAGCCGAGTCTATATCCCCCTAAATCCCCCTTCTTAAGGGGAGTAGGGGTTGACTTTGAAGAGTCCAGTTCCCCCTTCTTAAGGGGAGTAGAGATTGACGAAAGAATGCTCTTACTCCCCCCTTATTAAGGGAGTAGAGATTGACGAAAGAATGCTCTTACTCCCCCCTTATTAAGGGGGGCTGGGGGGGATCTCCGGGTTTAAAGACACGCCCTAGGGGGATAAAAGATACGTTACCAACGTTAACCAAATTGGTATTAGCTACTTATTAAGCTTTGAATTTGCCACCTTTTGCGGGGTCTGACCAATCGCAAGCAAAGCCTTTTGTTTCAGCGACAAATTGATTCCAAGGCACCGGCTTCACTGCTTGTGGTGTAGCAAAAGCGATGTTAAATAAACCGTCGTCTCTAACTTCGCCCAACCGCACAAATTTAGAAAGGTGATGGTTAACATCCATCGTTACTGTGCCCCCCGGCGCGTCAAAGGTTTGACCCAAAGCGGCTGCCCGCACTTTTTCCAAATCGTCGGCTGTCCCTGCTTTTTCGACAGCTTGCTTCCACAGGTAAACCATGATGTAAGCTGCTTCCATCGGGTCATTGGTCACTCTATCTTTGCCGTATTTTGCCTTGAAAGCTTCCACAAATTTTGTATTAGCCGGAGATTCCACAGTCATGAAGTAATTCCAGGCGGCGTAATGGCCTTTAAGATATTCAACGCCGATCGCCTTTACTTCTTCTTCCGCAATACTGACAGACATTGACGGATATTTGTCCGGGCCCAAACCAGCACCCTGCAACTGTTTGAAAAATGCTACGTTGCTGTCGCCGTTGAGGGAATTGAAAATGACGCCGCCGTCTGGCAAAGCTGCCTTAATTTTAGTAATAATTGGCGTGACTTCTGTCCCGCCTAAAGGAATGTAATCTTCCCCAACTAATTCGCCGCCTTTGGCTGCTAGCTGTGCCTTGATAATGGTATTAGCCGTGCGGGGGAAAACGTAGTCAGACCCGACTAAGAAGAATTTTTTGCCTTTATTTTCTAGCAGCCAGTCAACTGCTGGTTCGATTTGCTGGTTCGGCGCAGCCCCGGTATAAAAGATATTCTTGGAACACTCTTGACCCTCGTATTGTACGGGATACCAGAGCATATGATTTTTTTCTTCAAATACCGGCAATACTGCTTTGCGACTGGCGGATGTCCAGCAGCCGAAGACGGTGACAACTTTATCTTGGTCGATCAATTTTTTGGCTTTTTCGGCAAAAGTCGGCCAGTCTGAGTTGCCATCTTCTATTACTGCTTCGATTTGTTTGCCGAGGACACCACCAGCTTTATTGATTTCTTCGATCGCTAATTGTTCGGCATCGACAACGCTTTTTTCGCTGATTGACATCGTGCCGCTCAAGGAATGTAAAATTCCTACTTTGATCGTGTTTCCGCCCCCGGCTGCTGCTGGTGCTCCTGTGGAATTTGGAGAAGGAGAAGCGGCGGGAGTTGCTGTTGGAGTTGGAGTTCTACAAGCTTTTAGAAATAAACTTGATGTTAGGGTAGCAGAACCGTATAAAAGGAATTTCCGCCTATCGAATCGCTTTGTCATTTTTTCTTGTTACTCTTGAACAGATGAGTCTGATGATTGAGAATAATAACACATAGCGACTTGATATTAAGACTCGCGTCAGCAGACTGTTGTATTTTTAGCTACAAAACTTATTGTTTTTGACAAAATGAATGTTTTGTGGGGATTGAGGGCAACTGCGGCAGAAACCGGGGTGATACCATTTTAGATTTTAGATTTTAGATTTTACATTGACTGATGACATCAGGGTTGGGATCAGGGGCTTACCCGATTTTTTTGGGAAACCAGGTTTAGACACCAAAATACGTCTTTTCAGCAATTAGTGTGTAATTAGAAACCGGGTTTCTTTACATAAATTATCTTATTGATGCTACCACTTAGGCAGCAACCGGGTCGATCGCACAAAATAGAAAGCGGGTTTCTCGCTCTCCACAGGTTATTGATGCTAAAACTTAGCCAGCAACCGCGTCTATCGCACACTCATAGGCGAGTATCAAAGCAAGTGACGATCGCACTTCGCTTTGAGTACGATCGTCACCTGTAGATGTGCCCCTGATTTATGGAGAATAGCGGACTCGAACCGCTGGCCTCTGCGGTGCGATCGCAGCGCTCTACCAACTGAGCTAATTCCCCTGATTGAGTTTTAATTTAGCATTTTAGATGCCGGATTGCCGAATCTAAAAGCCTTACAGGTCTTGCTTGCTCTCACGTTCGCAGACCGTCACTTACACTAGCACGTAACTCCTAAAAACGTCAAGTGTTTTCCGCAGCCGGCTCAGTGGGAGCGATCGAGCAAAGTTGGGCCACTCTGTCCAACTCTAAATCAGCAAAATAGTCCACCGTCCAATTAGCTTGGCGCTGGATCATGTGAAACGGGTAAGTGTGAGTCACACCCGCAACCTGAATCCCGGCTTTTTTCGCTGCTTCAATTCCCGCAAAAGTATCTTCTATCGCCAAACACTCGATCGGTTGCAGGTTAAAGTCGGGATATTTCTGGTTGAGAAGTTCCACAGCCAATAAATAGCAATCCGGTGCTGGTTTGCTCGCCGTCAAGTCGTCGCCTGCGACAATTAACTCAAAGTTTGCTGCCAAACCGGCCCGATCTAACACCAATTCTATATCCGATCGCATTGCCCCGCTAACTACGGCCATTTTCAGTCCGGCGGGCCGAATTTTATCAATAAATTCTGCCAAACCCGGATAAATCGGCAGTTTCTCCAAAGTATCTATTTGAGCTTTGTAAGCTTGGGCCTTGCGCTGCAGCAGTCGATCGAGATATGTTTCTGTTAGATATCGTCCTCGGCGCTTGAGCAGTTCGGTAATGCAAGCGCGATCGCTCCTTCCCAAACAAACTTCTCGAAACTCCCCACGTTTGAGCTGGAGATTTTCATCGAGCATCAATTGATCGATTATTTTCTCGTGAATCGGCTCGTCATTAACAATCACACCATTAAAATCAAATAAAACTGCTTTTAGAGTCATTAGTCATTAGTCATTAGTCATTAGTCATTAGTCATTAGTCATTAGTCATTGGTTTGCTAACAGTTAACCGTTAACAGTCAACAGTCAACAGTCAACAGTTAATACATCAAGCAGGAGCTGGAATGCCCGGTAAATCGCCATCAACATCAGGAGTTCGATCGCCCCAATTCCACCCCCTCGCCACCTTTGCCTCTTCCAAATCTTCCCCCGGCAAAGGTTTCACGCCCTGCGTCACCTGATTCGTCCACCAGTGTTCGTGAGTTTGCACCGCCGCGAATCCAGCAGCCCCCGCCCAAGCATCGAGGCTGCCAGCGGCGTAAGACTTAATATAAGGCTCCTCAAAGATATCAGTCAGCCACTCTGTCTGCCGCAAAGTTTTTTGGTTTCCGTCCAAAATTGCCACTTGTCCCCCAACCTTCAGCAGTCGGAAGCTTTCTCGCAAAATTGCCCGCGATACAGCAGGCGGTGTCTCGTGAAACAGCAAGGAAGCTGCGACTAAATCGAAGCTGCCATCGCCAAAGGCAACGCTTTCGGCATTTCCGTGCAACCACTGGATATTTAAGCCGGCTTTTTGCGCTTTCATGTCGGCAACTACCAGCATATAAGGCGACAAGTCCAAGCCGACAACTTCCGCTTCGGGAAAGGCTTGCTTGAGCATGAGCGTTGTCGAACCGGTGCCGCATCCCAAATCGATGATTCGGCGCGGTTTCACCAGCACAGCGTCAATTAAGCCTTGCCTGACGACTGTTTCGTGGGGAGGCAAAACATATTGCGTGATTGGATCGTAGGAAACGGCGGCACTGGGGTTGAGGTAGCCGCGTTTAATGCCGTGAAAGTTTTGGCTGGTGTAATATTCGGGATAAACTAAGTCGGGTTGTCGGTAGCGATCGCCCGCTGTTTCCCAGTCGATACCTTCGTAGAGTCGTTTCAGTGCTTCTTCGTCGATCGCCAGTCGCATCAGGGGCGACAAAAAGCGCTCGAAAATTGTATCCTTGCCAACAGCCATAAAACACCTTTAACAAAAACTCTTCTAATTTTAGCCAACGGGCGTAAATTTAGCATTAATTAAAACTTTTTGTCCCCTCCAACATCTTCCCTCTATCCCTTACCTCCGTTAAAAACTCCGTGGGCTTCCTTTCCCACGTCCTGCTTATACCAGTTTAAAAAATGCAACTATAGACAAGCTATAAACTCTTATTTCATCAGTAGTCATTCCCAAATTTAACATCTAAAATCTAAAATCTAAAATCTAAAATCGTCTTACTTTCCGTTAGTAATAGGAATTTTTACCAAACACTCCGTGCCTCCGCCCGGAGGTTGAGAAATTGTGATGCTGCCGCCGTGTCCATCCACGACAATTTTGTAGCTAATTGCTAACCCCAAACCCGTGCCTTTGCCCACCTCTTTAGTAGTAAAAAATGGGTTAAAAATTTGGTCTTTAACGCTGTCGGGAATGCCGGGGCCGTTGTCGGCGATCGCCACTTTCAGAAATTTACCGCCATGTTCGCGAACTACTCCCGTGGAAATAGTAATAATTTTATCCAGGCGATCGATCTCGTTCAAAGCATCGATCGCATTGCTCAGCAAGTTCATAAAAACCTGATTTAGCTGAGACGGATAGCACTCGACTGAAGGCACTTTTCCGTATTTCTTGACTATATAAATTCTATTTTTAATGCGGTTGGAGAGCAGCAGCAAGGTATTTTCTAGACCTTCGTGAATGTCCGCCTGCTTTTTGTCAGATTCATCAAGGCGAGAAAAGTTTCGCAAAGAAAGAACTATGCTGCGAATGCGTTCGGTTCCTATTTTCATAGAATTCAATATATGCGGCAAATCCTCCTCGATAAATTCTAACTCTATTTCTTCGGTAAAATCTACGATTTCCTGGGGAACCTCTGGGAAGGCTTCTTTGTATAAACTCACCAACTCTAATAAATCTTTAGTATATTTGCTAGTGTGAGGCAAATTAGCCGAAATGAAGTTAACGGGGTTGTTGATTTCGTGCGCTATCCCAGCCACCATTTGGCCTAGGGATGACATTTTTTCGCTCTGCACTAAATGAGTTTGAGTTTTTTTCAGTTCATTTAAGGCACTATTAAGCAGTTTTACTTGGTCTTGGGTTTGACTGTAAAGGTGAGCTTGAGTAATTGCGATCGCCAATTGGTCGGCTACAGCTTTTAACAGTTGGATTTCCTCCCTGCTCCAAAGCCAATGAGTAGCGTGGCTGCAAATTAAATAACCCTGCGGCTGGTTCTGAGTCTGGACAGGTACGGCTAAATAGCTATTAGCTTTAAGTTCCGGCGGTTGAGTTACACCCTTCGCCCAAGTGTCGCTCGAAAGAATAATTGGTTCGCCTTGACCACTCCGTACTAACACATTTTCCAGAAAGTAAGACTCAAACTTTATGGCTTGTGTCGGAGAATCAGATGGGCAACATTCCCACAGGATTTGTAATCTTTTTTCTTGCGGTTTGTACCAACCAAAAGCCGCCCGTTCTAGGTGCAGCAAACTTACTATTTCTTCGACTGTACTTTGCACAATTTGGTCTAATTCCAGGGAAGCGCGAATGCGTCCAGCAATCCGGTTGAGCATGGCTTCTCGCTCCGCTTGAGCGCGATTGTTTTCGGAGGAGTAAATTAGCCAAATGGCTGCTAGCATTGCCGGGATGAGCAGTCCGGCGACTACGGATGTCAGCAAATTTAATGCTTGCAGTTGGGATTCAATATTTTCGCGGGGAATTACTAAAGCCATCGACCAGTTAACTTCCTTGAGGGGAGCATAGGCCACATACACCCATTTGTTATCTATTTTTACCAGTTCGATGTTCGTCTGGCGGTCGATCATCTGCCGCGCAATTGTGGAGAGTGCGGGGTCTTTTGACTGTAAAAAGCTTGGGGTCGGCAGGTCGATATTTCCGATTAAGTTATTGTTGGGATGAACAATTGGTACTCCTTGTGAATTGAGCGCAAAAGCATAACTGTCAGAACCGTACAGCAAGCTGTTAGCGACAGATGTTACTCGGTCTAATTTAATGCTGCCCGATAGGACTCCAATTACTTGATTTGGAGCGGGGGGCAAGGCCCAAATAGGAGCTGAAATGATGATCGTAGAAACTTTTGTACTGCGGCCGATCAGCGGGTCGGAAACGTTGAGCTGTCCGGCCATTGCTTTTTGAAAGTGTTGGCGGTCTTTGCTGTTCGCGCGGTTGCCTAAAGTGTTGATAAATGAGCCGTCTGGTTGAGTTAATGACAGGATGAAATACTCTTTTAATCTGTATATTTCTCCTTGCAACCGGGGCTCGACTAATTGCCAATTGAGAGTGCCCACCGTAGGATCGTAAGCAATGGTTTCTATTTCTGCTTTGCGGCTGCTGAGCCAGCGGTCGATTTCATCGGTGCCTTTTTCTAGTTTTAATAGTGCTATTTGCTTTAAATTGTCAAGGATTAGCCCCCGCACAAAAAAATAGCTGATGCAAGCAGTTGTGCTAATGGTTAAAGCCGTGGTGGCCAGAATTAGCAGGGTCAGCAAATGGCGGCGCTGCCGTCTGTGTTGCCAAAGACTGTGCGCTTGCTGCCACTGCGATTGAGCAGAATTGCTGATGTTTGCCCAAAATTGGCGCAGCTTTTTTGTTTGGTGTGGCCGCGGCGCAGACACTGATCCGGCTTGATTTGCTGGGTTTTGCATCATCAAATGTTCTCTCCGAATCAAATTCATCAAACGGTATTGGTCATTCGGCAGAATTAATATCAGTCAAGTCGTGAGACCAGTTTCAGAAAATAATGCAACTGTAGGCCGGTGATCCCAACCCTGCTAGGCATCAGTCATTCGCAATCTCAAATCTCAAATCTCAAATTTAAAATGGTATGACTTGCATTCCTGGCTGCAAACAATTCTTATTCCGATCGCACCCTTGCCTTCTATTTTGGCATCAGCTTTATATTTTGACCTTCGGTTTACCTAATTGAGGTAACTGCTTTACGATATCTTTAATCTCTATCTCGTTTGTATAACAAAATAATTGTAAATAACACAGAGAAAATACGGAGTTTTTTAAATTAGCAATGTATTATAATGTATGGGCCCAACCCTCTTGACAAATTTACCAATTTGCGCTGTGGTTTCAAGGGGAAATTTTTTCGTCTAAAGCTTTTTTAGCCAAGCCGGTTGCATAAACGGTGAGGGCGATCGTTGCTAGCAAACCAATCCCGTAGAGAGCCCATTCAGCAGCAGTGCGCGATCGCCCTTGCGATCCGAGTGCAGCCAAACTCCCGGCCAGGGAACCGATATAAACATACATGACAGTTCCGGGAATCATGCCGATCCAAGATGCGAAAAAATAGTCTTTTAGAGATACTTGCGTGACTCCAAAAGCATAGTTAAGTAAATTAAAGGGAAAAATGGGAGAAAGCCGCGTCAGCAGCACAATTTTCCATCCTTCAGAGGCAACTGCGGAGTCGATCGCCTTAAATTTTTGATTGCCCTCTATCTGTTTGGAAACCCAGTCGCGAGTTAAATACCGCCCTACCAAAAAAGCGCAAGTTGCGCCTAAAATCGAGCCGATGGAAACACAAACCGAACCGCCAACGACTCCAAACAAAACGCCAGAACCAAGAGTCAGCAAAGAACCGGGGATAAATAGAACCGTTGCGACAATGTAAATTAGAATAAAAGCTGCCGGGCCCCAAGGGCCGAGACTCGCGATCGACTCCAGCGCATTTTTCAGAATTCCTTGGAAGTTAAAAAACCTGGTCGCTGCAATTAAAGCCACAGCTAAACCAATCCCTAAAATCAGCTTCCACCTGTTGGATGGCGGCGGATTTTCACCGGGCGATCGCGAATCATTCATTACCTAAACTCCCCAGTCTAAATTGCATACACCGTCGTTTCCAGGGTAGGGACACTCCAAAAGCCCATTAGTGTCAACTTAAGCTGTTAGCCCGCCAAGTCCATCCGCCCACCCGCCAGTCCGCCAGGGGTTGAAACCCCTGTCTAATAGCGAAAGTCCTCTCAAGAGGACTAATAACTTCTTCAGTCCTCTTTTAGAGGACTTTAGCTTTGAGGCAGGGGTTTAAACCCCTGCCGGACTATGGGTTCTACCTTAACTTGACACCTATGGGCTCTTGGAGTGTCCCTACTGTATTGCTCAAATCAAAGTACCGCCGCAGCTAGAACCTGAACCCGCCGTACATCCATAACAATAAGCAGCCGTTTGCACCTCTTGAATCACCTCTAAACTGCCAGATTCCAGCAATTTAGCAGCAGTTATCTTTTCCCCGCTGCCAGTTTTCGCCGGCAGATTTTCCATCTGGTTAAAATCGCAGTCGTAGACATTGCCCAAATAGTCTATCGACAATTCGTTACGACACATTAAATGTTCCAGAGTACCGGGATTAAAATTATCCTCCAAAAACCCCAGATAAGGCTTGTGCAGTTTCTTATGTTCCAAATGAAACTTAGTCCGTCCCACCGGCAAATTAGTAATCGCGAACAATTGATTAAAACAAATCCCAAAATGTTCGGCTAAATAAACCTTGTAATCTTGCTCTAACTTGCCTTGTTCCGGTGTTAGCGAAAACTTGTCTGTTGCCGGCACTTGTGGATTGTACACCAAATCCAGAATTAAATTTGGGTTTTTTGCGTATCCCAACTGATTTAGCTTTTGCAGCGCCCGAATCGAACTGTCAAACACACCGTTGCCGCGCATTTTGTCCACATTGTCAGCTTGGTAGCAGGGAAGCGACGCCACAATTCTGAGTTGGTTCTGCGCGCAATATTCGGGAATATCTTCAAAACCTTTTTCAAAGTAAATCGTCAAATTAGAACGAACAATTACCTCTTTACCTGCCGCCCTGGCAGCTTCCGCTAGCGGTTTAAAACCGTAAAGCATTTCGGGAGCACCGCCGGTGAGGTCAACAGTTTTAATTTGAGGAAAGCGGCGAATGATTTCAATTAATTGGTCGCAAATTTCCGGGGAAAGTTCTTCTGTTCGTGTCGGGCTAGCTTCTACGTGGCAATGAGTGCAAGCGAGATTGCAGCGTTTGCCGAGATTTATTTGTAAAACTGTAATCTGCTTTTTAGTTAAAGCTGAGTGAATTTTGTTTTTGAAAGGGGTGACTGCTGTCTGAATCATGTGCTAACCTTTTGGTCTGTGCTCGCAACGAATGTAGAGGCGTTCCGACGGAACGCCTCTCATAATTTAGCACTAATTCTAATAGTTCTGGACGCATCAAAACCCAAGAAACCGGGTTTTTTGCCGTTTTTGCGGGCTGTAACGCATCTTATGAGAAAAAAACCCGGTTTCTGACCACCCGTGGGTGTAGGACGATTAATCTTACTTTAGAGAGTCAACTAATGTTTCAACTCGTGCTTTAATTTCATCTCGAACGCGGTGAAAAGTTTCGATGGGTTGTCCGTCGGGGTCGTCGAGTTGCCAATCTTCAAACACTTCTCGCAATACCCACGCTTCGGGTAAATTCACACCGCAGCCGCACAAAGAAATTACTGCATCGTAGTCTTCTGCATTGAATTCGCTTAATGGGTTGGATGTTTGATCGGTGATATCAATGCCGATTTCTGACATGACTTGAATTGCTGTCGGATGAACTCTGCTTGATTCTAACCCGGAACTGGTGACTCCAATCTTGCCGGCTCCGATTGTTTTAGCGAATCCTTCTGCCATTTGCGATCTGCAGGAGTTTCTTTTGCAAACAAACATTACTTTTTTCATGGTTTTTGTGGGTTGTTAGTTGTTAGTTGGTGGTTCTTAGTTAGATGTTTCAAGAGCACGATTTGCTAGGGCGATCGCCTCTTTAGCGGCTTGTTCCTTGCGTTCGCTGTAGCGATCGGTCAAATAGTCGGCTTGCTCCCGCAACAGCAGGGTAAACTTGTACAGTTCCTCCATTACGTCGATCGCGCGATCGCGATAAGGTGAATCCTTCATCGTCCCATCTTCATTAAATTCCTGATAAGCTTTCGCAACCGAAGACTGATTCGGAATCGTAAACATCCGCATCCAGCGGCCCAAAATTCTCAAAGTATTCACAGCATTAAAAGACTGGGAACCGCCGCTGACTTGCATCACCGCCAAAGTTCGGCCTTGAGTCGGTCTGACGGCCCCAATACTTAAAGGAATCCAGTCAATTTGGTTTTTCATAATGCCAGTAATATTGCCGTGCATTTCTGGACTAGACCAGACTTGACCCTCCGACCACAGGCTCAGTTCCCGCAATTCCTGAACCTTCGGATGCGTATCGGGAACGCTACCATAAATCGGCAATTCTAGAGGATTAAAAAACCTAACTTCGGCACCGAAATCCTCGATCACTCTAGCAGATTCTTCCGCCAACAAGCGGCTGTAAGAACGCTCTCTTAAAGAGCCGTATAAAAAGAGAATTCGGGGTTTATGAGTAAATTTGTTCATGAGATTCTAGCAATGGGAATTGGGAAGACAACGAGGGTCTCGCAGCGATGCTGTTTCTGGTTTTCGGGGAAACCAAAATGCTGTTCGCTTGCAGACTTCTACCAACATTAACATCACTGGAACCTCAATTAAAACACCTACAACTGTGGCCAATGCTGCACCTGAGTTTAAGCCAAAAAGCATGACAGCCGTAGCAATCGCTACCTCAAAATGATTGCTAGCACCAATCAGCGCGGCCGGTGCTGAATCTTCGTAGCACAGGTTGAGTTTTAAAGCTGCTACATAAGAAATCAGAAAAATGAAGTTTGTTTGGATAAACAGAGGCACAGCAATTAAAAGAATGTGCAGAGGATTGTTAACAATCAACTCTCCTTTGAAGGCAAACAAAAGAATTAGCGTAATCAAAAGGGCAGCGGTAGCAACTGGACTCAAATATTGCATAAACTCTCGTTCAAACCATTCTCGCCCTTTATGTTTGAAAATCCAGAAACGGCTATACATTCCGGCGGCTAATGGCAAACCCACATAAATGAATACAGACAATACTATTGTCTGCCAAGGAACAACTAAATCATTTGCTGCTAACAGCCATCTGCCTAATGGTGCATATAAAAACAGCATGGCTAGGGAATTAACAGCAACCATAACGAGGGTATGTCCTTGGTTGCCGTAAGAGAGATATCCCCACATTAAAACCATCGCAGTACAGGGGGCAATTCCTAATAATATTGTCCCCGCAATGTAGGAACTAGCGATGGATACTTCACTGCCACGAATTATTTCGCTGCCTGTAATGAGGGGGCGAAATAGCCAACCTAAGAAAAACTGAGAAAAGGCTACCATTGTCAATGGTTTGATGAGCCAGTTGACGACTAATGTTAAGATTACTGGTTTGGGCGATCGCGCTGCATGGGCTGCCTGGGTAAAGTCAATTTTTACCATGATGGGATACATCATAAAAAATAGACAAATGGCAATAGGAATTGACACCTGATAAAAGCTGAGAGCATCAAGGGTGACGGCGACGCTGGGGAATAATCTACCGAGAATAATACCGGCTACAATGCAAAGAAATACCCAAAGGGTGAGGTATCTTTCAAAAAAACTGAGCTTGCTTCCTGCTTGGACAGGTGAGTTCGTTGCTTGAGGATGGTTCATTTTAGTTAACTGGTAAGTGAAAATTCATGAGAAAAAATTAAAATTTAGCCTGCTGTCGCAATAACTCGCCAATAGTCAAGTCAAGCTGAGCTTGACCACCAAAAACTGTGCCCACCTTCCCATTGTAAAAGTGCTGATAAATTAGTTGATATCCTTCTTTTGGTAAAGGAATATAACCCACAGAACTAACTAAGGTCGAAGCTTTCTTCATGTAGAATTCTACAAAGTTGCGTAGTTCTACTTTATTTTGAGCCGAGTTGTAGTTGACATAGATAAATAGAGGTCGTGCCAGGGGCTGATACTGAGCTTTTTCTACAGTTTCGCGGGATGGCAACACTGCTCCTTTGCCTCTGTCAATACCTACAGGTTTCAATTGACTTTGGTTGTCTTCGTAATAGGACAATCCAAAGTAACCTAAAGCATTTTCGTCTTTAATAACTCCTTGCGCTAAAACATTATCATCTTCACTAGCTGTATAGTCGGTGCGGCTGGCTTTCGCAGTACCTACTGTTGCTTCTGTGAAGTAGTCAAATGTACCGGAATCTTTGCCTGCACCGTAAAGGGTTATAGGTCGATTTGGCCAATTGGGTCGAATCTGATTCCAGCGGGTAATTTTTCCTTGGGCGGCGGGTTCCCAAAGTTTTTTTAGTTCGGCTACAGTAATGTCTTTTGCCCAGTCATTTTTGGGATTGACTACTACTGTGAGCGCGTCAAATGCGACAGGTAATTCGTAGTAGCGGATGCCAGCTTTGTTGCAGGCTTCCATTTCCCCTGGGCTGATGGGTCGCGAGGCGTTGCTGATGTCAGTTTCGCCAGCACAAAACTTTCTAAATCCTCCACCTGTACCGGAGAATTCAACAGTAATTGATGCTTTTTTGGGATTGGTATTTTGATATTCTTTCGCGATCGCATCCGTAATTGGATACACAGTGCTGGAACCGTCTATTTTAATGCTTTGCGATTCTGGCGACGGGACTTGTCCGCAGGAGTTGAGAAGCCCGATCGCACCTATGGTCAAAGCAATTATACTTAGTGCGAAAACCTTGGGCTTTTCTGCTGGGTTCATTGACCTCACCCAATGCCATAACTAAGGGGTACACTGGAATCATATCAATAAAATTTGATATGTCAAGTCTGAGGGAAGACAAATAGCCAATAAACACATTAAGAAAAGTTGATGGGTTAATCTGCGTCAGAACAGGGGCGCGCCGGCAGGATCTGGCTGAAACGGCGGTATTCGGCGAGGTACTGTTCGAGGGCGATAAACTGAGCTAAATTGAGGCTGTAGTAAATCCAGCGACCTTCTTGGCGGCTGCGAACTAAACCAGCTTCTTTTAGGGTTTTGAGGTGAAAAGAGAGTTTAGGCTGGGGGACAGACAGGCGATCGCACAAATCGCACACGCACAACTCCTGTTCCCGCAGCAACTCCAGAATCTGAATCCGCAGGGGGTCAGAAAGAGCGTGAAAGCCTGCGGAGACAAGTTTTTCCGAAATCTGTCGCTGTGAAATGCGATCGGGTGCAGTCGTAGAATTTTTAAGCATCAATTATTTAGAAAACATCCATACAAAACATCATAGTTTCTCAAGTTTCATCCCCGAAAATCAGTGCATTCAGCATCGACAGATCCTTCGGAGTCGATATTACTTCGGAGTCTGTACCCGCGCCGGCACATCAGTGAGTCCGGCTTTTTGCATCAGCGAAATCACCCCTATAGATAAAATTCCCCCAATAATTGCCCCGACAACTACCAGAATGATAAAGACTTTTTGCAGAGTTTTTTTAGTGGCCGGGTGGTACTGTCTCGGCAAGCCTTCACCTTGCTCGTCAACTTCTTGCTCCAACGGGTCTAGCGGATTGGATGGATTTGAGTTAAAGGGATTGGGCGCTTGATTCATGGCTGGCTTTGGTTAAACGATATCAACAACTATTCTAACTTGCGATTTGCACGCAGCAGGTTAAATAATACATTCTGGTTTCACTCAAGACTCTATAAAATTTATTAAGATACCGAGAATTTTACCCACATTATTAATAAAATATTCGCTGGTGTCAATCTCGATCGCACTTCCTTCTAATTTGAAAAATTTCCAGATACTGCCCGTTGTGAAAAATTAAGTGTTTTTAAGAAGCTAAGATTATATCACTTGAGGCGCTAAAATTTTGAAGCGGAGGTATTTATATACTTGCCTGCTTGTCCAATGCTTTCTGTCAAAGATAATTACTATGACGTTACGCGAACTTCAAGACCGAGCACTGAGGTTGTCTGCCGAGGAGCGATGGCAGTTAATTAATGCTTTGATGCGATCGCTCCAACCGAAACCCCGATCGAAGGTGAAACCGAAGGGTTTAGCCGCTAGTTTAATTGGCATTGCGAAAACGGACGCGCCACCACCTACAGATGCAGAAGTAAAGGCAATGTTGGATGAGCGGTTAGTCCAAAAGTATCTGTGATAAAAGTTTTATTTGATACCAATGTTTTACTGGATGCAATGCTTGCCCGCGAACCTTTTGTAGCGGATGCTGCTTTTTTACTGAATGCCGTTGAATCGGGGGCAGTTGAAGGGTTTATGTCGGCGACAACGGTTACGGATGTGCATTATTTGGTTGGACGACAAACCAAGAGTTCTGAAGCTGCGATTGCAGCGGTAACTCGACTGTTGGCTTTGATGGAAATTTGTGCGGTGGATCGAGAGGTTCTGGAGCAAGCGATCGCGCTGGGATTGCCGGATTTTGAAGATGCGGTGCAGATAGCGTGTGCGATCGAGTTAGAGTTAGAGGCGATCGTTACTCGGGATGTGAATGGATTCGCAGGGTCGCCGATTCCCGTTTTGTCACCTCAAGAACTGAGCAATCGGTTGACCTAGCAGAGGGCTGAATAAATTAGGCTATAGGTGTTTCATCCCCGGCTTCAAAGCCCGGAAATGAAACACTTACAAAAAAAGTATGGGTATCTGTTATCCTTCTGCTTTTGACAGGCGATCGAGAGAAATTGTTGCCGCCTTAGATACTTGAGAATTACTATCTTTTTCTAAGTATTTTAAAGCCGAAACGCTCTTAATACTCGGCAAATTGCCCAAAGCTTCAGCCAGCCTCTGGCGGATCAGCCAATCTTCCGACTGAGCAAAATTGAGGATGCGATCGATCGCCCCAATTTCCTTAATTTCCCCCAAAGCCGAAATTGCCGCCTGCTGGATCACCACTTGCTCGCTGTCGAGAGCTTTTAGCAGCACGTCGCGGGCGCGGGGATCTTTGAGATTCCCCAGAGAAACAGCAGCGCTGAACCGCACCAGCCATTGAGTATCTTCGTAAAAAGCGCGCACCAAAGCATCAAAAGCTCTGATATCTTCGAGATAGCCCAAAGCACCCGCAGCGTCAGCGCGAATGCCGTAATCCGGGTCAGTTTCTAGCAATTTGACTAGAATGGGATAGCACTCTGCTGTCGGTTTGACCCCAAGAGCAAACACAGCCATCGATCGCACTTGCAAACTTTCGTCGTTCAACACCTTTTTAATTAAAGGCACCGCCTCAGCAGCAGGCACATTCCGCAAGTTGGCCAAAGCCACCATTCGATCGGCGGAATTTTGGCTTTCTAACTTGGCTGCAATTTGCTCTAAGCTTAAAGTTGTCATTATGGATAAATCTTGTAGTAAAACTTTACATTCGGGTTATTTTGATTATAGGGGAGTCTCAGGGGAAAAGCAGGCAGTAAAAACCGCCCTGCGTATTTGAGATGAGTAAGATTGCGGATTAGTGAGACGATTAATCTAAAGCTCAGATTGCGTGGAAATAATCAAAGAGAAAGTTTATTATTTAAATCCCAAGCACAGGCGAGGTGTTTCTGCCGTTCCCCAAGGCTTTGCCCGATAGTTAGCCGCCCTCTGACAACCTGATCAACTATGCCGTTCTACCACCCGCCCTTTTACTCCTCAGCCTTAGAACAAGCGATCGATCGCTACCCCCTCACTGCCGCGCCAGAAACTTCCTTAGCAGTGGCGATCGCGCTGATGAGTCAGTTGCAAAACAGTTGTCCCCTAGTCAAAACACCTGTACCCTCAGACCGGGGGGCGATGACCGAAACATCCGCGCCGGAAAAGGTGCGAGCCCGCTGCGTGTTCGTCGTGCAGAACCAGCAGACTATTACCACAGGCAACTTATCCGACAACCCCAGCCGCGGACTGTTAATCGGCATATTAACTCCCGCCGACCTAGTGAGGCTGATAGCTTCTGGCACAATAGACAACCAGCACAAAGTAGCCCTGCACAAAATACCAATTTCCGAAGTGATGTCCCCGGTGTCGGTCTCCCTCACAGAATCCGATGACCAGGACGTGTTTACCGCTTTATCCTTATTTCGCCAGCACAAGATTCGCTATTTGCCGATCGTCAATCAATTTCGCCACTTGGTAGGAGTGCTGACACGGGAAAGAATTCGCCAAGTATTGCAGCCTTCAAACATTCTTAAATTGCGGCGGGTAGCAGAATTAATGACTACGCCAATTACAGCGCCCCACACCGCCTCGCTGCTGACCATAACCGAACTGATGTCAGAGCATCAAGTCAGTTGCGTAGTGATTACAAAAAACAAAGAATTAACAATGGAGAAGCCCAAAGATGACTATACCTCCATTTTTCACTATTCCTTTCACCAACCGCTGGGAATTATTACCGAATATGACATTGTGCAGGCCCAGTTTCTCGAACTAAATTTCAAGGAAACCCCAGCTCAAAAAGTCATGAGAACTCCCCTGCAATTTCTTCAACCTTCCGATTCCCTATGGACGGCGCACAAAGAAATGCAGCAGCAACAAGTGCAGCGGTTGGTCGTGTGCGGGGGGCGCGGAGAACTGTTGGGAATTATTACTCAGACCAGCTTGCTCAGAGTCCTCGATCCCACCGAAATGTACCGAGTTGTCAAACAGTTGCAGCAGTCGGTTTATCAATTGCAAGCCGAAAAAGTGGAACTGTTGCAAAGCCGCAATGCCAAACTGGAACAGCAGGTGCGGGAACGGACTGCAAAACTCCACGAACAATTGCAGCGCGATCGGCTGTTAACTCACATTTCCTTGCGGATTCACCAATCCTTAAACCTCGAAGAAATTCTCAACGCCAGCGTCGATGAAGTCCGCCAAGTTTTGCAAGCTGACCGAGTAGCCATCCTGCATTTAGAGTCCAGCAATTACGGCATTGTAGTGGCAGAATCCGTTGCCGAAAATTGGCCTTCAATCTTGGGAGAAATCATGCCGGATAATATTTGGCAAGAATCTGCTTCGGTGGTCGAACAGGAAATTTATGCGGTTCCAGACCTCGACCAAGCCAGTTTGAGCGCCGAAAAATATGCCCGGTTCAAGCAAGCGCAAATCAAAGCTTATTTGATTGTACCAATTTTGCAAGACGGCAATTTGTGGGGGATGATGTGTGTTCATCAGTGTTCCCAATCCCGTCAGTGGCAGCCTTCGGAAGTGGATTTGCTGCTGCAACTGGCAACTCAAATCGCGATCGCCATTCAGCAAGCCCAACTCTATCAGCAAGTCCAGAATCTCAACACCGACCTCGAACGCCAAGTCCAAGAACGCACCGCCGAATTGCAGCAAAAAGTTCACGAACTCCAGCATTTAAACGTCCTCAAGGATGAATTTCTCAGCACAGTTTCTCACGAACTGCGGACGCCTTTAGCTAATATAAAAATGGCTATTCATATGCTGCGAATTTCTCCCACACCAGATCGGCGCCAGATTTATCTAGAAATTTTAGAAACAGAATGTACTAGAGAAACAGATTTGATTAATGCTTTGCTAGATTTGCAGCGGCTCGAAGCTGCAACTTGTCCGATCGACCTCGAACCAGTAAACTTAGAAGTCTGGCTGCCTACTATTATCGACCCGTTTTACACCCGCGCCCACGACCGCCACCAGGATTTGCGAGTAGAGTGCGATCGCCACCTCCCCACGATCAGTTCCAACCGCGCTAGTTTGGGACGAATTTTAGCCGAGCTCCTCAACAATGCCTGCAAATATACTGCCAATGACGGCGAAATTTTTCTGAAAGTTGAGTGCAAAAACGGAGAGGGGGAACAAGGAGGACAAAGGACAAATTCGCGACAAGCAAGTGCTGTGGCTTCAGAAATCCAATTTACACTCAGCAATCAATCGTCCATTTCCATAGAGGAATTGCCTCGAATTTTTGAGAAATTTTATCGAGTTCCCAACGCCGATCCTTGGAAACAAGGAGGTACAGGTTTGGGTTTAGCTTTAGTTCAAAAACTTGTCGAACAGTTGCAAGGAAAAATTGAGGTTGAAAGCAGGAATGGCTGGACTAATTTTACCGTCACATTTCCTACCAATCCCGATGGAAATTAGTCCGCCATCAGTCAATTTTAGATTTTAGATTTTAGATTTTAGACTTCGGCCTAAGAGGTTCGGCGAGCGCGATCGTCAAGTCGCGCTCAGTCGAAAGATTTTAGATTTTCGATTTACTCCACAGACGAATCTGGGAGATTGAACAAGAGTCTAAAATTTTGGGATTTCCATGACTCCTGTCGGGGGCTTGTATCCTTTTTTTTGGAGGTCATCTTTGTTGGGTATCACTCTTTTTTGGGAGCTAGTTTGCGGATACGAGACGGTGCTGGTGTCAAATTCAAATATTCATTTTTATCTTCAACAACTGACGATCTCGATGCTGGATACTTCTTGCGTTTAGGGGCATGATTCGCAACTGTGCCCAAGCATGGTATGCCAAAATTTTCTAATTGACTGAAAACTTTTTTGACTACAGAAAAGGGGACTTGGTGAATTGCTACAACCATCAGTATGCCATCGGTGCGCGCCGCTAAAAAATTCGTATCTTTACTGTCCGCCAGCGGCGGCGTATCGTAGATAACTAAGTCAAATTTGGCCTGAAGTTCTTCCATTAAATACTGCATCTGAGATGATGCCAGCCGTCTGGCAGTACCAGGATTCGGGAGACCGGCAGTTAATACAAAAAGATTATCTGCTAGATGCGATCGTTGGATAATTTCATTTGGTTCGTTTTTATGGTCGAGCAAGTTGCTCAATCCCTTGACATTAGGCAGTTCCAACAGCAAGTGCAGGCTGGGGGAATGCAAATTAGCGTCTACTAACAGCACTCGCTGACCCGCCAGCGCTGCCACGTGAGCTAAGTTTAAAGCAACGGTAGATTTGCCTTCGCCAACTGTAGCCGAACCAATTGCCAAAGAGCTAATCGTTCGATTTGAAGAAAGAAAGCGGATATTAGTATAAAGAGAGTCAAAAGCTTCTATAAATTCCGCAGCCTTTTTCTTATTACCCTCTTTTCCTTCAAGATAAGCATAGGCATTAGCAATAGAAGGCGGCAATTTTCTAGCATTTTTGTCAAGAGGAATTGCTCCCAATAAAGGCGCTTCAACCCCATCTTTAACGTCATCAGCACAGTAGAAAATATTGCGGAACTTTTCAATGAGGATAGCAGCTCCCAGACCCAACACTAGCGCCCCAACAACTGCCATCACAAATTTGTTTTTAGCTTTCGTGGCAACTGGAATCAGGTTGCCCTTAGCATCTCGCGGTATCCGTGGTTCAGAAATTATTTCCCAAGGTACTTGGCTTTGAGCTGCTTGGACGCGCAGAGTTTCCCGCTGGCTTAAAAGTTGATCGCGGGTGCGGGCGGCTACTTCTAATTGCTGTTGCAGTTCGTTGTAGCGGCGGGCTATGGTGGGGAATTCTGTTGCTTGTCGGTTTAAATTGTTTTTAGTTTGGCTGATTGCCTGACGGCGAGCTTCTAAGACTTGAACTTGGTTAGCAGTATCAACCAATTGTTTAATCAAGCCTATGCGAATCGAATTTTGAAAATTCTGAACTTTAGAATTGGCTTGGGTGCCTACTAAATTTTGCCCCAAAATTCGATCAGTTTGCTGGTTGAGCAAAGCTACTAAATTTGCCCGCTTGCGCTCTAAAGCTTCCACTATAGGGTTAGCAGATTTAAAACGAGCTGTTTCTACAGCAATCTGACCTTCTACTTCCTTAACCTTGGTCAGCAACTCTTTATATTGAGGTTCTTCGCTTAAAGCGGAAGCGGCAATAGCTTCATTTGGTGTAAAATCTAATTGTTTTTGCAAGTTAGCGTACAGCGTTTTCTGTTCTTGCAGTAGCCTTTGAGTTTCTAACTCTAAAGTTTCTACGGTACGAACTTGCTCCATTAATTGCGCGCCTTGTTCTTGAGGATTGGTAATCTTTTGCTGCTCCTGTATCACCTGTAAATCCGATTTCAGCTTGTTTACGCGCTTATTGAGTCCCGGAAGCTGGTCTTCAATAAATTTAACACCTTCACCAATGCGAGTCTTGCGTTCGTCAAGACTGTACTTTAAATATTTCTTTTTAGTTTCTTGTAAAACGACCTCAACTAATTTAGGATCGGTCCCCATGAAGCGAACTTCCAAAATTTTAGTCATCGTCCTCTCATCTTCTCCCATCCGCAAAACGAGTAATCCTTTTTGAAGAATTTCCTCGGTAACTTCTGGATATCGTTTTTGGACTTGTTTAACAATAGCCGACAGCATCTGAGGACTCTGGAGAATTTGAAGTTGAGTTGCGTAGTCCAAACTAAAAAAATCTCGATTAGGCACTCCCCCCCCGTCGCCGCGATTTGCTAGGGCAGAGGGGTCAGCAATTCTGGCCTCCGTTGTCACGGGTTCCACTAGCATCCGAAAATCGCCTTGATATGTTTTCTTGCCTCCCTTGATCTGATAAGCAACTCCACCGCCTACTAGAGCTATAATCCCAATAATGATTAAGGCTTGGCGCTGAAAAGTCCTCAACAACGGCTTTAGATTCAATCCTTTCTGAGGCTGCGCGCTTAACTCTTCTCCCTCGTCAACGGAAAATTGCTGCACCTGTCGGCTCTGGTTGCTAATGGGTACGATATGAGCGTCCTGTTCTCTTTCCATGTTGACCTCTTGGATATTTTGTGGGTAAAATCAGCTTTCTTCTGCGAGCCTTCGGGTTGATACTTTGAGCATTGGCTTAAGGATATCACACGAAATTATTGGTTGGTCGAGCCCACTTCCTTCTAATAGTTCTCACTACTTTCACATAGTATACAAAAATAACTAAATCCCTATGCTAGGCCAGCGCCAAAAGTTCTTTTACAACTGCTGGAGAGTTATATCAGACTGCTTTTGGGGTCTGCTGCCTTGTGCTTGTATTTGGGGTTTCCGGGCGGCGAAGCAAACTTTTTCAGGTGTCGCTCAGCTTCGCGACAGGGGGTTCAATAACTTTACCAAACTTTTACAATTGACCGTAATACCTCAGCCGCCGCTTGCGCTGGTATTGGTTTGTCCTCTATGCCATTTTTCGGTTCAAAGTCAACGGCAGAAGCACCTGTTAACTTACGCGCTAACTGACCGGCTAAAAAGTTTTGCATTTCCCATGTAGATATAATTAGCCACATTCTGCAGATTTTTGGGAACGGCAACTAATCGAATCAATTTCCGATAAAAATCTGTTTCTTCTTTTAATTATAAACTTTTTGAGGAGTAGGATGAGTGATTAAGTTTATATACTTAGTTTATCGTGGTAATTATATCACATACTGAGCTCTTTAGTGCGCGACAGACATAAAATTTAATAATTTGTGTTCTCAAGCCCGATCGACATCTCGAACAACTCAAGCCTTCGCGGTTTTTCTACCGAGGCGGATGGCGCGGCGCGATTTATGTATTTTCGTAAAAAAACTAGGTTTCTGCATTCCGGGGCTATTACTAAAACTATCGCTTTGATTCGCCCTCCGAGCAAGCTATAGCAATCCTTTCGGGAAACGCGCAACGGGCTTTTTTGTGAATTAACCGATGCCATAAGAAGAGGACACACTGTTAAACAAAAAAAAGAGTTGGCACGTGATGGGAGGATTGCTATAGATATCGCCCGGATTAGCTATCAGTAGTTGTTGTTTTTGGATTTTACTACTTACCAACTACTCATTATTAGCGCTTACTGATTTTGTGCTTTTCTTTCTCGAAGTTTCAACAATATTTCTGCATGAACTTCGCGGCTTATGGGATAAAAATAGGTAAGAATCATGCCAGCAATTAAAGCAATTGTGGGCAGCGGCCCGATCGCAACTCGAATCGCAAACAGTGCCGACTCTGGCTGTACGGGTGCAGGCTGTCCCGGAACTGTAGATAGAAATCCAGCTCCTTCTAATGCTTGGCCTACCAACCACAAACCCCCTGCCAATCCGATTTTTTGCAGCAGTACCATGAAGGAATAGAAAACGCCTTCGCGTCTTTCTCCTGTTTGCAGTTCGTCGAGTTCGATCACATCCGGTATCATCGACCAAGGTATTAGATAAGCCGTGGAAACTCCGATACCTGCCATGACTGCTAATATGTACATCTGCAATACTTGTCCTGGTTGGAGGAAAAAAAGTCCAGCTTGGGCAATAATCCACAAACTCATGCCCATAAAATATACGGCTTTTTTGCCGTATCTCTCGCTGACTTTACTCCAAACAAATAGCATGATTAATGCAGTGCCTTGAACTGCGATCGCAACCAAGCTAAAAACGTACTGTGGCTGTTGCATCCAGTTAACAACAAAGTAAGGAATAATAGTAGCAGTCAACTGCACTCCCAGCCAAGAAAAAAGATAAATTCCAATGACGTACAAAAAAGGGCGATTGCTAAATGCAATCTGCAACTGTTCTTTTAGTGGCAAGGATGTAGAATTATCTAGTTCGGCGTTTTCTAATAGTTGGGCGGCGACGTGCTTGCGAGTTCCCAAAACGCACCAGTACAAAGGCAAGACAGAGATAACTGCACAGATTGCACCTAATACTAAATATTGTTGATTCGGGTTGTTTTGAAATACAGCAAAGATAATTAGAGCTAAGATTAATGAAAAGATGCTGCCGCCAATTGAGAAAGCAAACCGAAAACTATTAAGGCTAGTGCGTTCGTTGTAGTCTTGAGTAAGTTCTGGAGTCAGGGCAGTGTAGGGAAGATTGACAGCCGTGTAGGCGGTGTTGAACAAAATGCTGATCGCAACATAGTACCAAAATAAGACTGTGTGATCCGTGCTAGGTACAATCCACTGCAATAAGAAGAATATGCCGAAGGGAATTCCACCATATATGATCCAAGGATATCGGCGGCCCCAAGGGTGAGAAGTGCGATCGCTCAAAACCCCCACAATCGGGTCATTTATGGCATCCCAAACCTTGCCAACTACCAAAATATTGCTGGCTAAGCCGGCAGGTAAACCAGCGACATTGGTAAAGAAAACTAGGAGGTAAAATGCCAAAACATTAGCGGTAATTGCCGGGCCGAGGTCGCCGGCACCGTAAGCTAATTTTGTTGAGAGGCTGAGTTTTTTTGTTTTGGGGTTGTCGGCGGCTGGTCGAGGCCCGGAAGTGTTGCTCATAAACTTTGATGTCGGGATTTTTTGGCAGTCACAGTCTTTCCAGTAGGAGTATAACTCGCGCTACGCCCTAATACTAAGTTTTTTGTAGCGATCGGGACGAGCCTGAAAATTTGGTAATTGATAATTGGGTAATTGGTAATTGATAGGTTAGTGGGGGCGGCTTTACCAGATTATTTGTCTTAGGCAATTATGCTTGGTAAATCCTGCCCCTACTTAAGGAAAAAGTTGCGAAATCTGAACTTCTATTTCGGGAAATGCCAGCATTGACAAAACATCATCTTCATTAAATACTGTTTCTTGTCGGTAGTTGGCCTCGCCCGGTTCGCGAAAAACATAAACTTGCCGCGTGTTAACATCAAGTATCCAATAATCACTAATTCCCGCCTTAGCATAAGCCGGTGCTTTCCGCTTGCGGTCTGTTTCTAAAGTCGTGTCAGCTATTTCTATTAATAAGAAAATATTGTCTGGTGCGGGATGAAAATCTTGGTACAGCCGAGGGTCAATTTGCACTACAGCAATATCCGGTTCTGGTTCTGAATTTATACTTAGAGTAACCGGGTCTTGGATGCGAATTAAAGCAAGTCCTGCCAGCAGATTTTTGAGATAGTCGGCTGCACAGAGGTTAGTTGCTGCGTGCGGAGGGTTTTTTGCACTCATTGAAATAATTTGCCCGTCAATTAATTCGACTCGTTCATCGGGATTGAGAATGCCAGTTTCGGTCATGCGGCGGTATTCGTCTACAGTCCACAAGCGTACATCTGTTACAGTCATGGCACGATTTCCTTTGGCTATATTATCTATTATCCTAAAGGCCGAAACCGTTTTTTTATCAAAATACTGGATAAGAGACTTTAACAATGGTAACAAACGCGGTTTATTTGGTATAGTCCCGGACTACTCTAAATCCAAAATCCCCAATCTAAAATCCCCAACTAAAATTGCTATGTCAGCAATCTAGATTTAGCTGTAATTGCTCCCACACACCACAAAATGGCATTGACAATTTCCGATCGCTGAATATCTTCTGCGTCTAAAAAACTTGCAAACTCTTCCTCAATATTCAAATGGTCGGCAAAATCATAAAGTATGCGCTTGTATTCAGTTGGCATCGGTATTAAAGTAGCTTTCACTAAATCGAAAAGCGCGTTCAAACAGTTGAGGATAGTAGCTGACTCGTCAAAATCTTCGGCATCGAGCAAGTACAGCGTTTCTGCAATGTCGCAAATAGCGTCTATTTGTGTGGGTGGCTTTCCCAGTTTGCTGACATCGATATTGCACAATTGGAGAGCGTTAATCGCTAGTTCTGGACGGGTAAAAAATACAAGTTGACCGCCCGCTACTAAGGGCGGCTCTTGTTCTCCATAGACAATTAGAGTATATAGATTTGGTATTTCGGTGCCGGGGTCGATCCGAAAACCGAACAGCCACAACAATTTTTCTGTATTTGGGTTGGCTGTTTGCAGTGTTGTTGGGAAAATATTTGGTTCTGACATGAATTTTTAATCCCTATAATACGCTCTTAAACGCGGTTTCTACGCAAATTTTTAGTTTTTGTGAGAAATCTACAGAGGAACCGGGTTTATAAGGCAATAGTGCGTAATCTTTTTCCTATAAATTTTGCTGGATTATGGCGTAGCATTCGGCAACAGTTGCTCTTTCTTCCATTGCTGCTACTAGGGCTTCGTAAGCTGATTTGTGGCTTTCGATCAGGTTTTTTGCTCGCAGCAAACCCCAGTTTTGTTTAAGTTGAATTTCGGAGCTAGGACGGCGCAGTTGTGTTAAAATTGCACTAATTTTGGTACGGTCTTCTGCTCCTCCTTGTGCGCTGCCGTAAACAAATTTTTCGGCGACTATTCCGGCCATCCACACGGTGCAGTATTGGTCTAAAAGTTGGGCGGAAAGAGTGCCGCTTTGGAGTTGAGATGCTAATTGTTCGTCTTCAAATCGGACGCCGCCTTGGGCTGTTTGGCCTTGTTTAAATGCTTCCCAAGCGCTGAGGGCGTAGCTGGTTACGGGAATTCCCAATAGGTGGGCAACTAGGAAGTGTCCGGCTTCGTGGTGAAGGATTCGATCGCGCTTTTGTTTGGAAGTTCCTCCCAGCCAGTCTAATAAAATAGTCCCGCCTTGACCTTGCCACTGGAAACTGTCGAGGGTGGCTAGCCCCAACAGGCAAAAAGTGGCGATCGCAGGTACGGCTTCTGGCAAGTTGAATAGGGGCCCCAACAATATTGAAACGGTGATGGCAAAGATAGAAATAGCGATAATATTCAAAGAAGTGTCTTTCATAATGGCGAATGGGTAACTGGGAATTGGTAATGGGTAATTTGTAATAGGGAATTGGTAATGGGAATTGGTTTTAGAGGTAAACTCAGGTACGATCGCGCGATCGGTTTGGCAGCGTCGGGTCGATCTCAGCAGCGGGGACTTCCTACAAAAACACCACCTTCCAGTTTGACTGAAAATTGCCCCTCCGAAGCCACCGATATTAAAAAGATATTAAAATAAATCAAAGTCCAGTAAAAGTGTTAGTGGAATCCTTCATGTCAGTTTTGGCAGCGATCGCAGTTTTAGGTATCTTGATTGTCGTTCACGAACTCGGCCACTTCCTGGCGGCGAGACTTCAACACATCCACGTCAACCGCTTCTCAATCGGTTTCGGGCCCATCCTCTGGAAGTACCAAGGCCCGGAAACAGAATACGCCCTCCGCGCCTTTCCCCTGGGAGGTTTCGTGGGTTTCCCGGACGACGATCCCGACAGTACAATTCCCCCAAATGACCCGAATTTGCTCAAAAATCGCCCTGTGCTAGATCGGGCGATCGTCATTAGCGCAGGGGTAGTTGCCAACTTAATTTTTGCTTATTTCCTTTTGGTGGTGCAATTGAGCACTGTCGGCGCGGCAGAAATGAACTACCTACCGGGAGTTAAAGTCCCGGAAGTCGCTGCGGAAGTCAGTTCGGCCGCGAAACAAGCGGGAATTCGATCGGGCGACGTTGTTCTGTCTGTTGACGGCAAGGAATTGGGCGCTTCCCGCGAAGCAGTCAAATTATTGGTCGCAGCAATCCAAGATCATCCCAACCAACCCCTAGCGTTGGAAATTCAGCGCCAAGAACAAAAATTTGTGGTGACAGTAACTCCTGAAGAGTCGCCCGACGGCAAAGGTCGCATTGGGGTGCAGCTAACTTCTAACGGCACTGTGGTGCGGCAGAGGGCCGGATTTGTAGAGGCGTTTAGCAAGGCCGCCAAAGAATTTGAGCGGATTGTGGTGCTGACAGTTCAAGGTTTCGGGCAGTTACTTAGCAATTTCAGCCAGACTGCCGACAAGTTGTCCGGGCCTGTGGCGATTGTGGCGATTGGTGCAGGGATTGCGAAATCGGATGCTGCGAGTTTGTTTCAGTATGCGGTGCTAATTAGCATCAATTTGGCTGTGATTAATATCTTGCCTTTACCTGCTTTAGATGGCGGTCAGCTAGCTTTTCTGTTAATAGAAGGACTGCGGGGCAAGCCTCTGCCGAACCGCATTCAGGAAAATGTCATGCAGACTGGTTTGGTGTTGTTGCTGGGTTTGGGAGTTTTCTTGATTATTCGCGATACTGCTAATTTGGCTGGGTTTGATTTGCGAAATTTCATGCAATAGTAAATGAAGGAAGAGGGAAGAAGGAAGAAGGAAGAAGGAAGAATTATGTCTGATTTTCCGTTGGTCTATTTTCCTATTTTTCCCTCTACTTTTTTTCCTACGCAAGCGAGGCATAGCCTCTGGTTATGGGTTCCCCGGTCGTGCCTGGGAACCAGTTAAAAACAAATAACAAATGACTAATGACTAATGACTAATGACTAATGACTACTGACTACTGACTAATGACTACTGACTAATGACTAAAAAGTTAAGTTTAAAACAACGATCGCTCGAAATTCTGATTCGCCTCAAACGCCTCTATCCAGAAGCTCCTTGCACTCTCAACTACGAAACTCCCGTGCAGTTGCTGGTGGCGACGATTCTCTCGGCTCAGTGTACGGACGATCGAGTAAATTTGGTAACGGCGGCTTTGTTTAAGCGTTTTCCCGATGCGGTGGCTTTGGCAAATGCTGATATAGAAGAACTAGAAAGTCTCGTGCGATCGACTGGTTTCTACCGCAATAAGTCTAAAAATATTAAAGGTGCTTGTCAGGCGATCGTCAATAAATTTAACAATCAAGTGCCACAGCGGATGGAACTGCTGCTAGAATTGCCCGGAGTTGCCCGCAAAACGGCTAATGTTGTTCTCGCCCACGCTTTTGGTATTAATATGGGCGTGACGGTAGACACTCACGTCAAACGTTTGAGTCAGCGGTTGGGATTGACCGAACATACCGATCCTATAAGGATCGAGCGGGATTTGATGATATTGTTGCCGCAGCCGGATTGGGAAAATTGGTCGATTCGGTTGGTTTATCACGGCAGGGCCGTTTGTAATGCGAGAAATCCGGCTTGCAATATTTGCGAACTTGCAGATTTGTGTCCTTCTGCTAATATTTCCTAGGGTGCGTCAGCTCGAATTAGAGCAACTGTCGATCGCACAATATGAACTTACGGACTCTACAAATCAGATCAGTTGTTGTGTGTAAATAAAAATATTTAAAACTAAAGTTATCCAAAAAGACAAAAATATAGTAAAATAGTAGATTGTGATTTATCTAAGGATATCAACAGATTATGGCTAAGAAGAGCATGGTCGAGCGCGAAAAAAAGCGCCAGAGACTCGTAGACAAGTACGCCGACAAGCGGGAAGACCTGAAAGACCAGTTTGACCAAGCTAACAATCAGATGGACAAAATGGCGATTCACCGCCAACTGCAACAGCTACCCCGCAGCAGTTCGCGGACTCGCTTGCGGAACCGCTGCTGGGCAACTGGACGGCCCAGAGGTTACTATCGTGACTTCGGACTTTCTCGCAACATGATGCGAGAAATGGCTCACGAAGGTCTTTTGCCCGGTGTTGTGAAGTCTAGCTGGTAGCACGAAGGAAGAAGGAAGAAGGAAGAAGGAAGAAGGAAGGAAGAAGAAAAAAACTCACAATTAATCGGCAGGATTAGGTTTGGGGTTGATTTTTGTTTCAGACTTATGAGTTAAATTTTTCTCCTTCTTGCTTCACTGGCCACAGCATTTATCGATGCCGAGACTTTCGAGTAACAAGTCGCTGACGGCATTGGCGATCGCAAATTCGCCGTAGAAGCTTTTAGAAAAATCATAGGCCTGCATTTCGGTGACGATCGCAATTACGAGGCTGCCCACGTCATTTTCGCCTTCCATGCGCTGGCGGACATAGATTTGGGCAGCTCTTTTAGCTATTTGCTGGTTGGCTGCTTCTGGGATAAACTCGGAGTCTAGCCATGCCAGCAGCGTTTGTTGAAGCCATTGGCCTTCTTGTTCGGGGTTTTTGGCGGGCGGTAAGGTAATAGGTTCAATGATTTCAGACATGATTATTCCTAATTGCTAATGTTGACTTTGAAAAGTTAACTGAGAAATGACAACTGATAAATATATGCAATATGATATACCGACAATTATACAAGGATACGCGCAAGGCTATTTCTTGATGGCAAATGACGGCGAGGAGAGTTTGGGGTGGTATTCGAGCCGTCAGCGGGCGCTGATTCCCCTGGATGAAAGATTTACCTATCCGAAATCCCTGCGTCGCCAAATCAATCAAAATCGATTTTCGGTGGCTGTAAACCGCGATTTTGGGGCGGTGGTTGAGGGTTGTGCCGATCGCGAAACGACTTGGATTTCTAAGGAGCTCAAGAAGATTTACTGGGCTTTGTATGAGGCCGGTTGGGCTTACAGCTTCGAGACTTGGTGCGGGGACGAATTGGCGGGCGGTATTCTCGGATTGTCGATCGGCGGTGCGTTTATTGGGGAGTCGATGTTTTACCGAATTCCCGAAGGTTCTAAGGTGGCGATGGTGAAATTGGTGGAGAGATTGCGCGATCGATCTTATCTACTTTTCGACGCTCAAATGAACAATCCGCACTTGGAAAGATTCGGCGCTTATACTGTCAAGGAAAAACTGTACAACACTCTTTTGCAAGCAGCTTTGAAGCGCCGCTGCTCGCTATTTTGAATATTCGGTCAGTAGGGAAATGGCAATGTCATTTTCGGCTCTACTTGTTGCTTCAAACACTAGTATAATTAAGCTCAGATACTTCTCGGAGACAACCACAATGCAAGTCACAACCGAAGAAATTATTTATCCATCCAGCGACGGTCAACCAATGGCAGACAGCACAATACAATACAAATTAATTGTCACAATCAAAGAAGGTTGCGAATCGCTGTTTGAAGATGACCCCAACGTGTTTGTAGCCGCCGATTTACTGTGGTATCCGGTTGAAGGTAGACCAGATATTTCTCAAGCGCCGGATACGATGGTGGTATTTGGTAGACCAAAAGGCGATCGACGTTCCTACATACAGTCTCGCGAAGATAATATTGCTCCCCAAGTCGTCTTTGAAATTCGATCCCACAACGATAATAACACAAAAATGAACAAGAAACTTTCATTTTACTATCGTTATGGAGTCGAGGAGTATTACCTTTACGATCCAGAAAGAAATCAGTTAGAAGGTTGGCAAAGAATTGAAGGAATCTTAGAACCCATTGAACCGATGGAGGGATGGATAAGTCCCAGACTGGGAGTGCGGTTTGAGTTACCAGAAGAAGGGTTAGAAATCTATCGCCCTGATGGAGAAAAGTTTCTTTCCTATTCCGAAATAAATGCAGAGCGGCTATTAGAGCGACGGCGCGCAGAACAAGAATTTCAGCGTGCCGAAGAAGCCTCGCACCGCGCCGAACAAGAAGCTCAAAAAGCAGAACGTTTAGCAGCCAAACTGCGCGAATTGAACATCGATCCTGATAGCATCTAAGCTCGAACTAGGAGAATAAACCCGGTTTGTCAAAGAAATCGGGTTTCTGGGGATTGCAGTTATTTACTTTTTTCAGGGCGAACGGGAGTATTTGGTCGATCGCCCCCAGCTCAAATTACATATACTACAATATATAATACAGAGATTTGAGCCAAAATCCTTGGAGCTCAGAAAAATCAGAATCGAAGCCCCTTGAATGTGTAAAAATACTGAAGCAAACATTACTAAACCCTGCACGGAGCAATTGTTGTGGATTCCAGATATAACCCCCAATCCATAGAAGAAAAATGGCAGCAGACATGGGCTGAGCAAAACTTAGACCAGATGCCAGAAGATACCCAAAAGCCTAAATTTTATGCCTTATCCATGTTCCCCTACCCGTCGGGAAACCTGCACATGGGCCACGTCCGCAACTACACAATCATCGATGTAATTGCCAGACTCAAGCGCATGCAAGGTTATCGGGTATTGAATCCGATGGGATGGGACGCTTTTGGTTTGCCCGCAGAAAATGCAGCTATCGAGCGAGGAATTCCCCCTGCACAATGGACTTATCAAAACATTGCCCAAATGAAAGGCTTATTTCGCCGCCTGGGTATTTCTTTCGACTGGACAAAAGAAGTTACAACTTGTTCTCCCGATTATTATCGGTGGACTCAATGGATTTTCTTGCAATTTTTAGAAGCCGGATTAGCTTATCAAAAAGAAGCAGCAGTTAATTGGGACCCTATAGACCAAACAGTTTTAGCAAACGAACAAGTAGATAACGAAGGTCGTTCCTGGCGTTCCGGTGCCAAAGTCGAGCGCAAATTATTGCGGCAGTGGTTCCTCAAAATTACCGATTACGCCGAACAGTTATTAAACGACTTAGACAAATTGCCAGATTGGCCAGAAAGAGTCAAATTAATGCAAGCCAACTGGATCGGCAAATCAGTCGGCGCTTACTTAGAATTTCCGATTGTCGGAATGGATGAAAAAATCGCCGTTTTCACCACACGTCCCGATACAGTTTACGGCGTCAGTTACGTTGTTTTAGCACCGGAACATCCACTAACTCAGCGCGTGACAACCGAAGATAGAAAAACCGCCGTAGAAACCTTCATCAAAGAAGTCGCCGCCCAAAGCGAAATCGATCGCACAGCCGAAGACAAACCAAAGCGCGGCATCCCCACAGGCGGCAAAGCAATCAATCCTTTCAACGGCGAAGAAATTCCCATTTGGATCGCCGATTATGTGCTGTACGAATACGGCACCGGCGCCGTCATGGGAGTACCAGCCCACGACACGCGAGATTTCAAATTTGCCAATCAATATCAACTGCCCATTAAAGTAGTAATTGTGGATGATGATGAAGTTCCGCTGACGGAAGCTTACACCGAACCCGGAATTATGATTAATTCCGAAAGCTTCAACGGCATGGATTCAATTAAAGGCAAAGCAGCAATAATTAAATATGCCGAAGATGCAGGTTGCGGCAAAGCGCGAGTGCAATACCGCTTGAGAGATTGGTTGATTTCCCGACAGCGTTATTGGGGGGCTCCCATTCCCGTAATTCACTGTCCCACCTGCGGAACTGTCCCCGTCCCCCAATCGGATTTGCCCGTGTTGTTGCCGGAAAATGTAGAATTTACCGGCAAAGGTTCGCCCTTGGCAAAGATGGAAGAATGGGTAAACGTTCCTTGTCCGAGTTGTGGCACTCCCGCGAAGCGGGAAACAGACACGATGGATACTTTTATCGATTCTTCGTGGTATTTCTTGCGCTATCCCGATGCTCAAAATCAAGAGCAAGTCTTCGATACGGCGAAGACAAATGATTGGATGCCCGTAGACCAATATGTGGGCGGCATCGAACACGCAATCTTGCACTTACTGTATTCGCGGTTCTTTACCAAGGTTTTGCGCGATCGGGGTTTAATCAATTGTGACGAACCATTTAAACGCCTGTTAACTCAAGGCATGGTACAAGCAATGGCCTATAAAAATCCTGTTACTGGCAAATACGTTCCCCCAGCAGATATAGACCCCGCAAATCCCAAAGATCCTCAAACTGGCGAAGCTTTGGAAGTCTTCTATGAGAAGATGTCAAAATCAAAATATAACGGTGTTGACCCCTTGCAAGTTATGGGAAAATATGGGGTAGATACGGCGCGGATGTTTATTTTATTCAAAGCGCCGCCAGAGAAAGATTTGGAGTGGGACGACGCTGATGTGGAAGGTCAATTTCGCTTTTTAAATCGCGTTTGGCGCGTGGTTACAGAGTTTGCTGGGCGAGTCCCTGCCACCCCCGACCAAGGAGTAGAAAATGCTGAATTAAGCAAAATTGAGAAGGATTTGCGACGGGCAATTCACACTGCAATTAAGGAAGTTAGCGAAGATTTGGAGGGCGATTATCAGTTCAATACTGCTGTTTCTGAAATGATGAAACTCAGCAATGCTTTGAATGATGCTAAGTGTAAAGATTCGCCAATTTATGCAGAAGGAATTAACACTTTGATTCGCTTGCTAGCGCCTTTTGCCCCACATATTGCTGATGAATTGTGGCACAATACTGGTAACAGTGAATCGGTGCATACGCAAACTTGGCCGAGTGTGGATGCTTCTGCATTAGTTACTGATGAAATTACGCTAGTAATTCAAGTTATGGGCAAGACTCGCGGCACAATTCAAGTGCCTTCAGGTGCTGATAAAGCTGCTTTGGAAAAGTTTGCTCGCGAGTCGGAATTGGCCAAGCGTCACCTGGAAGGTAAGGAGATTAAAAAGGTAATTGTGGTGCCTGGAAAGTTGGTTAATTTCGTGGTAGCTTGAGGGTAAAAGTCGCTACCTGTAGGCAACCTATCGTTTCTACACAAACACAACCTAATCCCCTTTAAACACTATCGGGCAACTATTATTTACTGTGAGAGTAGACAAGTTGCCCTTTTTTCACTAGCTTTAATGGAATTTTAGGATTGTTTAGCGGCTCGTTTCTTAGCCTCACCTTTTCTTCCCATTCTTTAAATTTAGGTTCCAGCATTTCCGGTGTAAGTTTATAAATCTCTTTGAGAGTTATGCCTTCATACAGTCCAATATACCAAGCTTCTACTCTGCGATATTTGTCAAGTATAATTTCATTCAAATGATGGTGAGTAGTGACCCCACCGCTTCTATTGAGAGCAATATTTATTGTTTTAAGTTCGTATTCTTTTCCTTCAGCATCAATAGCATCGTTTCCTTCACGTCCCGGTGATATCCGCAGCCCTAAAAGGATTAATAACTGTAAAGTCTTTCCCCCGTTATCTTGAAAAATATCCGCAATACCATATTCACTAGCCAGATTTTGCAATTCTTGAATGCTTTTCATAGCATTTTCTAGCCGTTTAGCATCTGAAATGCGTTCTGCTTCCGTGGTAACAGCCTCTTCAACAGGCTCCACAACTGACGGAGAAACTGGTTCAGCTATTAGGGTGCTAATGAGAGCTGTACTCTCGCCGCTTTGGCTAAAACTGATTAAATAAGTAGCGGGTACATCGAGCGCTTCAGCTAGATCAAAAATAACTTCAAAGGATGGCGATCTTTCACCGCGTTCCAATAAGCTGATATAGTCAGTAGTCTTGTCTATGAGTTCTGCTAACTCGTCCTGTGTCATCCTTTTTTCTCTGCGTAACTGACTTACCTTGGCAGCAAATTGTTGTCTGGCTTCTTTGTAATTCATACCCATCACACTTCATAAAAACGAACTGAAAGTTCGCTTTTTGAAAGGTACGAAGAATTTATACACAAAACAACGTACTGAAAGTACGGATTGACTATAACTGACTGTACGGATTTTGATAGAATGACAGTAGGCTGTGTCTCTTGTACCTTAAACTAATCTAAATTAAACATGAGTAACCTTTTGCCCGCCCCAATTTACACCACCAAATACGGTCAATCTTATTTGGGAGATTCTCTTCATCTCCTGAATAGTCTTGCTAGCAATTCTGTAGATTTGGTGATTACATCCCCTCCTTTTGCATTGCAACGCCAAAAGAGTTATGGAAATGAAGATCAAGATTTATATGTTGATTGGCTGCTGGGCTTTGCTCCTGAAATTAAAAGAGTTCTCAAGGATACTGGAAGTTTTGTTATGGATCTTGGAGGTGCTTATCAAAAAGGAATACCTGTACGCTCGCTGTATAATTACCGTGTGCTTATTAGGTTATGCGACGAGTATGGATTTAAACTTGCTCAAGAGTTTTTCTGGTTTAATCCTTCCAAACTTCCATCTCCTATAGAATGGGTGAATAAAAAGAAAATCCGGGCTAAAGATTCTGTGAATACTGTTTGGTGGCTTTCCAAAACGAATCAGCCTCAAGCGAATATTAGTAAAGTCAAAGTAGAGTATTCTGAGAGAATGAAAAAACTTTTGAAAAATGCTGATGAATTTTACACGCCCAAAGAACGTCCTTCCGGTCACAATATTAGCGATCGATTTGCCAAAGATAATGGAGGTGCTATTCCATCTAATTTGCTAGAGATTTCTAATTCGGAAAGTAATTCTCAATACTTGCGTTGGTGCAAAGAGTTTAATGTTAAGGCGCATCCGGCACGTTTTCCCCAAAGATTACCGTCATTTTTTATAAATTTTCTTACTGAACCGGGAGACTTGGTAGTAGATATTTTTTCTGGTTCTAATACTACGGGTCATGCAGCAGAAGAATTATCAAGAAACTGGATAAGTTTTGAAAAGGAAAAACAATATGTTGCTGCATCAATATTTAGATTTTTGCCTCAAGAATATTTTGGGCAAGCGGATACAATATACAACAAATTGTTAATTGAGGAAGCATCAGGATTGATTTTACCTCAAACTAGGCTACTTTTTGAAGTTAATAATTATTCTTTTTAATTGGGCTAAATAGTATAATTTTTATTTAAGTTACCACAATGCTCGAAATACAAAATAGATACAGACATTGTTTGAAGTTGCTATTTTTAATAGGAAAGATTTGGGCGCTCGCCTACATTGCTTCCTGTATACTCTTGTTTATGCTGCAAACTCGTTTGATATTTCAGCCAACACCTACAATCGCCAAAACACCGGATGCTTTTAACATCCCTTACCAAGAAGTTTGGTTGCCAGTTAAGGGTCGATCGCGCAAAATTGAAAAACTTCACGGTTGGTGGCTGCCCGCCGCAAATCGACAATCATTAGGAACTCTATTGTACCTGCACGGCAGAGGTTTGAACATTGGTGCGAATATCAATCAATCTTACCGCTTTCGGCAATTGGGTTTTTCCGTATTGCTGATTGATTACCGGGGTTACGGTCGCAGTCAAGGCAGCTTTCCCAGCGAATATCGGATATATGAAGATGCGGAAACAGCTTATAATTATTTAGTTAAGCAGCGGCAATTTTCGCCCAGCGAAATCTTTTTGTACGGCCATTCAATGGGAGGTGCTGTTGCTGTGGAATTAGCAATAAGGCATCCAGAAGCTGCAGGATTAATTGTTCAAAGTTCGTTCACTTCAATGCGGGATATGGTAGAACGCTACGGTTTGATGCGGTTGTTTCCGCTGCGGCTGCTGCTGACGCAAAAATTTGATTCTTTGGCTAAGGTTAAATTGTTGCGAATTCCGGTTTTGTTCGCCCACGGGACTGCTGACCCTTTGATTCCCAGTGGGATGAGTAAAAAGTTGTATGCTGCTTCTCCTCAACCTAAGAAAATTTTACTTGTTCCTAATGGTAAGCACAATAATGGAGATCTTTTTTTTAACAGTAGCGAATACCGCCAAACTATTGTTGATTTTGCAGAGAAAGTAATTCCCAGGAAACAGGAAATAATATCAAACGGTGATTGAAATCGCTTCTACACAAACAAAGTCCGCCTGCGCGGACTGAAAGAGATGATTTTAATTGTTAGTTTCAAAAAGCAATTGCACGATCGCTCCGCATTCCAATTTTAATACTGATTGAGCACTCCCGCCATTAACGGCAATTTCTAGCCAGCCGTCAGAACCAGTTATGGCAATTAAATCCCCAGGCTTGCTGTCGCTGTAGGTTTTACCGCTGGGGATGCGAATTGCATCAGAACTATTGCTAATTGTTACTGACCAATTGTTACCTATAATGCAATTATTGGGGATATTAGTAATTAGATTGCCGAAGCGATCGACATATTGAACACAGCCTTCTATACCTGCGGCGGTAACGGCACAATTTGGTATCTCTAACTGCACTAAACTTGCAGGGTCGATCGCATCTCCCAACTCTTCCAAAGCCACCCCGTTCGCCAAGTGAGCGCCCGCTGCAGCGAAAATATCGCGACCGTGAAAAGTGCTGCTGGGTTGAGGTGTGCGCCAGTATTGAGAATTCGTGAGTTCGACACAGGATATGGCACTTTCCCGACTCAACACCCCGCTAAACAACCCGTTATCGGGCCCGACAAGAAAGCAATTAGCACATTTAATCGCAACCCCGCGTCTCTTGCTTCCCACCCCCGGATCGACGACAGCAACGTGTACGGTTTCTGGTGGAAAATAAGCAAAAGCAGTCATCAAACAAAACCTCGCGGCCGCAATATTTTGAGATGGTATTTGGTGCGTAATGTCAATGACTTTTAAGTGCGGGTTAATTTGGGTGATCGCACCTTTCATCACTCCCACATAAACATCGCTTAATCCAAAATCCGTCAGCAGAGTTATAATTCTATTTTTAGACATATATCCACAGGTAAAAATATGGTATCACAATGGGAAAACTTTCTGCAAAACTTGGGAGAATGGCACGGTTCTTTTACCCAGTTATCGCCGCGAGGAGAGGTACTTCAAGATACTCCTAGCATTATTTCTCTCGAAGGTTTCAATGACAACAAAAATGTGCGATTGAAACTCCGTCGATTTTCCCCAAATCCTAACGGTGTCGGCGAACCGGAAGTCAGCGAACTTGTTCGAGAATATCAAGCTTTGGGACGAGATATCCTATTTTTTGAGAATGGAGCTTTTTCTCAGGGTACTATTCAACTAGCGCCTTATTCTGAGTGCGGTGGCGAGTTTGGTTTTATCTACAATTATCGCCGGTTGCGCTTCGTTCAGCTCTACAATACCGACGGCAATTTATCAACACTTACCTTAATTCGGGAAAAGCAGCTTGATAAAAATGTCCCCGAACGTCCGCCTTTAACTGTTGAGGATTTGCTGGGAGAGTGGGAAGGCGAGGCGGTGACAATGTATCCAGATTTGCGTTCTCCAGACTTTTATTCTACCAAACTGCAATTGCATTTGGAAAATGGCGATCGCCTAGTGAACAAAATTACTTTTGGCAGTAATGCTACTGTTATCAGTTCTAGCGCCCGCATTGACGGTTCAGTTCTGCACTTTAACGAAGGTGCTTCGCCCGTGCAAGTTGTACTCCTTCCTGACGGGGGTTCTTGCACTTTACCTGTCAAGATTGAATTGAGGAAACCTCTATTTTTCGAGGCCGGTTGGTTGGTAGAACCTGACTTGCGGTTTCGGATGATTCGCAGTTACAATGAGCGGGGTGAATGGGTAAGTTTGACTTTAGTTACTGAACGCAAAGTTAGTCATTAATTAGTATCGCCTGCTTCACAAACACTCTTTAATTTCCACCAATAATCTACATAAACCCGCCCCCATTTCTGGCGGACGAAAGTTTATGTAGCAGCGAATTTTATTCGCCGGACTTTGTTTCCTGGGTTTGCGATTGAATCACGGCACTCCAGTCATCATTGTTAACAGCAGCTTCCAAATCCTTAGCGCGTTCGCCGTCACTTTGGACTGCGGTTTCTAACTCTTTGGTAAGAGTGGAATCTGCCATTGCTTTCCGCAATTTCAGCTTCTTTTCCTCATAAGCTTTTTGTTCCTCCGCAGACATTGCCGATCGCGCTGCTTGGCCTACCGTAGCCGCCCACATTTCGCTGTCAGCACCGTTTCCAGGCGGAATGCTGCCAATTTCTGCTATCCAAGCATCCCGCAAACTTTCCATTTCTTCCCGCTTCGGGAATTTGAAAGTTTGCACGCGCAGGAAAGCACAATTTTCGACGCCATTTTGGGCGATGTGACCGTTGATTGAAAGCAGGATATTTCGCGAATAACCTATAAACTGAGTGTTGCGGGAACTGTCCATTACAGCGTAAACGCCGGCGACTTTCGCGTTAGTTGCCAAATCGCGCCATGTATCGATCGACATTACTTGCGTGCCGTCATTTTCTAATTCAGAAATAGCGGCGGCTGCGCTGTGTTCTGAGTCGGAACTGTATAAAAAGTTGTGCAGTCCTTCATGGGCGACTGGTACGTTTTGATGTTCTATTGCTACGTCTCGATCGGCATTCACTTGATTAGCTTCCATAAAACCCAATTCCTCAAAAAATGTCAACTTTACTCATTCAATCCCACTTTCAGGGGCGGGCTTTCCGGCCCACCCCACAATAAAGTTCTGTTTGTGGAACAGGCCGGAAAGCCTGTTCTATTGTTTTTTTTGCCCTTATATACTTAACTTGCGGCAATTTGTTGCAATTCCTCGTCAGTCAATTTAACTTCGAGCGCCCCCACAGAGTCTTCAATACTCGATACTTTGGTCGCACCGGGAATCGGAACGATGCAAGGCGATTGAGCCATTAACCAAGCTAATACTATACAGTAAACTGAAACGTTTTTTTCTGCGGCTAATTTGGCGATCGCGGGTATATCTTGCAAGCTGGTGACGCGGCGGCTTCCTCCCAAAGGACTCCAAGGAAAAAATGTCAGTTTTTCGGTTTCGCAATATTCCAGAACCCCGTCTGATTCCGGCTGTCTGTGCCACGGATTGTACTGATTCTGCACGGAGACAACTTCTACTGTATCGCGGGCACGTTTGATCTGCTCTACAGAAAAGTTGGAAACTCCAATAAATCGAATCCTTCCTGCTTCTACTGCTTCTTTTGCGGGTGCTAGGGCTGCTTCGATGGTATAAGCGGGATCGGGCGAGTGGTACTGCCAAAGGTCGATCGGTTCCTTGCCGCCCAACGCTTCAAAACTTTCGCGAATTGTCTGGCGCAAATGGTGGGGGTTGCCGTTGCGCGTCCATGCACCTTGAGGCCGCATTAAGCCGCCTTTAGTGGCGACAGTAACGGCCCGAGTATCTCCGGTGTACTGTTCCAAAGCTTTGGCAATCAACTGCTCATTGTGGTGTTTGTCGGATTCATCTTGGCAGTAGGAATCTGCGGTGTCAATTAGGGTGACACCCAAATCGAGGGCGCGGTGGATTACCGCAATTGATTGATCTTCGGGCGGCCGGCCGCTTAAGGACATTGGCATACCTCCAAGACCGATCGCGCTGATAGTAAAATTACTGTTACCCAGTTTTTTTCTTTTCATTGGTTTCCCTTCGTTTGCGTGGTTTATTTCCAGTTTACATTTCAAGGATAAGTTGAAATCTTACATTTATTTAACTATCTAAGTAAATTGAAACAAATATTTTTTAGATAAGCTGTTTTGCCTTGAAAATGTATATTTCGATTCCCTATTCCCCACGTTTCAAATCCTCTCCCTCTCAAACATAATAGACAATCTCGATCCGCAGCAGCTTACCTATAGCGGTTCTCAAGCGTGGTGAGGTATGCCCTATGCCCACGGAGGCCTATGCCCTATGCCCACGGAGGCCTATGCCGGATAGTACCTCATATGAGAGATCGAAAGGCTATACCTACTTAACTAGCTGGAAGCGCTGGTGTAAAAGCGGAGTGCAAATTGCCAGAAGTAGCGGGAGAAAAATAACAGCCCGATCGCCAATATTCCCGCCCCTGCGATCCAAACGATTTCACCTCTCCCCAGCATGGCCTCTGCAGGCACAGTCGTCAAGAAGGCAACGGGAACTACGAAAGTGAAGAAAAATCGATAAGCTGCAGGATAAGCTGCCATTGGAAATCTACCCGCTTCTAACAATCCTTTGAGGACTTCGGTAACATTGTAAATTTTGACAAACCAAATGCTGGTTGCCCCTAACATAAACCATATACTGTAAAGAGTAATAGTTCCGAATAACAGCGGTATTGCTGTTAAAAAATAGTTGCCGATTGCTACTCCCAATTTGTTGGCAGCATACAGCAGCAATAGGGTGCCGAAGATTAAATCTGGGATTCCCCAAGGCGAAACTGTGTTTGCAGATAGCCAGAATTGGGAACTGATGGGTTTGAGGAGTACGAAATCGAGAGTACCTTGCTGCACTCGATCGACAATACGGCTGAGATTAGGTGCTAGAAACGTTGACGAAAACCCCTGCAAAATCGTGAAAATACCGAGTACAACTAAAGCCTCTTCCCATTTCCACCCCGAAAACGTGTAACCGGTACGGTAGAACAAAAACAGCCCAAACAAGCTGCCAGTAAGATTTCCGAGGCTGCTGATGGCCGCGAGGACAAAGTTGATTCGGTATTCTAGTTCCGCTGCGATCGCCGCACCCCAGAACAATTTCAGTACGTGCAAATATCGTCCCATGTTTGTCGTCATTTTTTGCCGTGTAAATACTTAAATTCCCCTATTGTAAAGCTTGTGTGAAGTTAACTGCTGTACTGGCTGTTCATTTCACTATAACAATAAATTATTGATACCGCTTACCTAAGTAGTTTTACTGATAAATAGTATTAAGTTATTTAACCAATTTTAAATAGAAATTACAATTATTAATTAAAGTCAATCTTAAGCCCATATATTTTGGCAATTATTAAGCCGAATTCATGTCTTCACACAAAGCCTCGCTTGATAGATTGGAAATACTAATATGTTACAAGTCTTAATATTATAAATATTTCAAAAACATCTAGCCATACCCAAACGCAACACTTAGGATGGGGCATACGTACTCAAAAGGAATACGTAATCAGGAATGCGTAATTATACGCACCCAAGAGGGATCGAGAAATTGACCTAGCTAACAACACGTAAGGAAAAAAAGACATGGATGCTTTAACATTATCGAGACTGGGCGTCAAGCACACCAAGAGTGCAGTAGCCGAATCGCTGCGGATCAATACAGGATACGACGTGACAAGCCCAGTAACTTTTTACGGGATTGTCAACGAGCGCTGCAATGTTAAATGCCGCCAGTGCGAGTATTGGCGGCTCAAAGAATATAAAGACGAAATGACGATCGAAGAATGGCAAAATGCCCTCTTGAGCGTCAAAGAATTTGTGGGCGAATTTTCAATCAACTTTAGCGGCGGCGAACCTTATATTAAAAAAGGTTTTCTAGACTTGCTGGCCTTTGCGAATAAAAATGGCATTCACGCCGGCGTCACCACCAACGGCTATTGCATGACCAGGGAAAACGCAGCCAAAACTGTCGCTGCTCGTCCTTTTAATGTGAATATGTCCGTTGACGGGCCGAATGCAGAACTGCACGATTATTTGCGGGGTCAACCGGGATTGTTCGATCGGCTTTCTAAAGGAATCGGCTATCTGCGCGAAGAACAAGAAAAACAGAACGTCTTGTTTCCGATCAACGTCAAACCGACAATGAACCGACTCAATTTCCGCCACCTCCCGGAAATAGTCACCTGGGCTCAGGGAATTGGGGCGACGACGGTGAACTTCCAATCCGTCAACCGCTGGACGCCAGAAACATACGAGGAATTGTGGATTGAAAAAGAAGACATGGAGGAATTTTCACAAGTAATCGAGCGGCTAATTGAAATGAAGAAGAACGGCGCTCCGATTATGAACAGCGATGAAGTGTTGCGATTGATGATTCCTCACTTTGCCGAAGAAACAGCTCCTGATTCAACTCGTCCTTGTCGCGTTGGACTGCGAAATTACTGGATTGATACGCGCGGTGATGTGAAATTGTGCGATGAGTTTCCGGTGATTGGTAATGTGAAAGACGCCAGCGCCCGCGAAATTTGGTACGGCGAAAAAGCTCAGGAAGTCCGCCGCGATACTTTGAATTGTGGCAAGCTTTGTCTGATTACCTGTGTCTCACAAAAGACGATTTTGGACAAAGTGAAAATGGGGATGAAGTTATTAAAGAATTGAGGTTTGAGCAGTGTTAATATTGCTTTTGTTCATGGTGGCCGGGTTTTATCAGAAACCCGGTTTTTTGTTTGATGAATTGTATTCCCGTTCGGTTGGGCTAAAGGACAGGGCAATGCCGTTTCCCTACGAATACAATGTTTTGTATCAGTCGTAGGGTGGGTGACGGTGAAAAATCATTGCACCGCAGCCCTTTACTATTGACTCTCACGCACGGCTTTACCTGACAAATATTTTTCTTACCAGCCGCAGGATTCTGGGGGATATTTTTCTGGCCAGCGGCAGGATACCCAGTATCGGCGTTCCGACAAAAAGATGATATTCTCAAGTTGGCGAGATCGCTTTTGGGAGCATCTCATATTTGCAAAAACACTTCTTTCTTCTTCCTTCTGACTCTTTTCTCCTGGCTCCTGACTCCTGACTCCTAATTCCAATTTCGAGCTTTGCTGCTTTCATTGAGATGCTCCCTCGCTTTTTCTCTTTGTCTTCCTTCTTCCTGTCGATTTCCATTTGTTCTAGATCGCGCTAACATTCCCTCTCTTGCTGCTCCCGGTTCAATTCCACCTGTGCGATTGCCACCATCCCGCAAATTGTGGATGTTGTCTGCTGGAACAAATCTTGATTGGCAATCAGGTAGTTTAAGTATTTTTCAATATCCCTTTCCATTCCCAAAAGAGCGATCGACCTTTCTATGCCAAAAAGAGCGATCGACCTTCCCAGACACAAGAGCGAGGGCATTGCTTTTACTCAATCAGTATTGAAAACATCCTGCAAGTTACGATCACCACTAATAACGCGCAAAATCTCAATACCATCACCAACTATTTAATAAAAAATGATGTATCCCATCAATGGCACACCACGTCAACTGGGAGAAAATTGTGAATACGATCGCCCCAAATATGGAAACTGTGCAATCTGCTGACATTTTTTACCAAATTTTTCCACAAAGCGCTCTCCTGCATCCACGCTTTGCGCCAAAAAGTAATCGGAAATTTCGGATAAATCTCGACTCGCTTCGATCGTAATAAGCAAGCGATTCATGCTCTTAATTCTCTGGCTTTTTTCACTTTATCTCTAAGTTGAGCTAATACATCGTCTGGATTGAGCAACTCACCCCGTTGTGCTTGTTCTCGTGCTATATCGATTTTCTTCCCAGTTTCTTGTACCCACGCTAAATAGTTTGGGCTGTTGCCGTCATCGGATAAAGTAACATCATCGATTAATAACAGCAAGGCTGTGTTAATTGCTTCTTCAAGGGAGGGATATTGACCGTGCTTTACTAAAGCTTCAAGGACTTGGGTTTGCTCTTGGCTCAAGGTGATTTGCATTGTTACCTCGGATGGGGCAAGGGTTGGACAATACTTCTACTGTATCGTATTTTATTACAAAAATGCGTGAAGCGAAGCTATCCCGTAGGGAATCGCTCTTGACTGTGGCAGATAGAAAAAGGCGCTCTCGCTCTGGGAGGTACTTGAATTATCGGATATGCAGAACCATGTAAAGTTTATTTGAAAAGAACGATCGCACTCACAGCCCCAAAGAGCGTGAAGCCCAGCCCCTACCCTAGGGAATCGCCCCTCGATCTCTTCAACGAACGATAACCCACTGGAAGCTAATATTTGTATAATAGATAAACTAGGCAAGCGCAAAAAGTGAAAACCGATGTCACAGGCAATCCTCAACCAAATTGTTAATCAGCTTGAAATGCTGGAATTTTTCGAGTTACAGGAACTAGAACGCGCGATCGCGAAATATCGGGAGCGTGTCACTTTTGCGATGAGTATAAATACTCGTGAACCCAGAATGACTTTTTTATCGATCATCAGTATCAAT